>JBFWSI010000679.1:0-2681 GCA_050248455.1 Gammaproteobacteria bacterium
GTACACATAGCTTCCCGACAGGTCCCAGGTCACGGCATCCGAGACCAGTGTCTGCGTCGCGAGGCGCACGCCCCACTGCTCGCTGCCGTTGTCCTTCTTGCCGGTGACGATGTTGTCGGCGTAGCCGTCTTCGTCGTTGTAGTAGGCGGAGAGCTTGGTGAAGAAACGCTCGGCCATCGGCACGTCGACCGAGCCGGCGATGATCCGCCGGTTGTACTCGCCGAAGCCGATCTCGGCGTTGCCGCCGAATACCTTCGCCGGCTTCTTCAGCACGACGTTGACCGCGCCGCCGGTCGTGTTGCGGCCGAACAGCGTGCCCTGCGGGCCGCGCAGGATCTCGATGCGCTCGGGATCAAACAGATCGAGGCTGTTCGCGTTCTGCCTCGCGATGAAGATTTCATCGACGTAGGTGCCAACCGGCGGGTCGACGGTCGCGATGATCTCGGTGCTGCCGAGACCGCGGATGAAATAGGATGCCGCGGATCCCGGTCCGCCGTTCAGGTGCCCGATCATGTTCGGCACGTACTGCGTCAGATCGAGCGTCGAATCTATGTTGCGCTGCTCGAGCTGTTCAGGCGAAAACGCGCTCACCACGACCGGAATGTCCTGCACGGATTCTTCGCGGCGCTGCGCGGTGACGGTGACCTCCTGCAGCCCGGAAATCGTCGTGTCTTCCGGCGTCTGTGCCTGTAAGGTCGTAGCGACCCCCCAGAGCGCCGCGCTCAGCACGGCGCCCGTCAGTAGCATTCGGCTCATCGCTGTCGTTCCCCTCGTTGGGTGCAGTTGCGCTTCTGCATACAGCATCCGCGCGGCCGGCAGGTTTGCCAACGAACACTGCTTGCAAACCGACAAGGGCAACTTGTGGAATTGCTACTTCGTCGCCGCGCCCGTCATCGGCGCCCCGACCACCGAGCGAAACAGCCCCATCAGTGATTCGGTCGCCGACTGGATCGGCGAACGCAGGCGCGTCGACATGATCGTCGGCCGCAGGCCCTGGATCATCGGCACCGGGAATCCCGAAAGCGATCGCGCGTCGATCTCGGCGGATGCCGGCTCCCGGCCGGTCAACGCGACGAAGTCGCTCTGCCTGATGATCGCGCAGGCACACCAGAACGAGTCGGTGCGGACGATACGCGGCGGTGGCGTGGCACCCGAACGCTCGAACAGCTCGAACAGCTCCTGCGTGAACTTCGGCAGCGTCGCAGGCATCAGCCACGGATACCGGGCGGCATCCCTGATCGTCGGCTCGCGCAGGGCCAGCAGCGGGTGACCGGCGCGCATCACCAGGAAGTTGGAGTCGAGCACGAACCCGCCCGGAAACCGTTCGTGGGACAGGTTCGTGTAGACCACGGGATCGAAAGCCGGCGTCGCCACGACGAACTCCAGCTCGCCGGCGGTCAGGCGGTCGTAGAGGCGTGACGACATCTCCACTTCGACCGTCAGCGTGACGTTGGGCCGGGAACTGGTAAAGCGCTCGACGATGTCCGGCAGGAACTTCGAGGCGATCTCGGCGCTGACGCCGAAAGTG
The DNA here is from genome assembly GCA_050248455.1 of Gammaproteobacteria bacterium. GTDB lineage: Bacteria > Pseudomonadota > Gammaproteobacteria. The sequence goes on from JBFWSI010000679.1 coordinate 1,529, forward strand.
ACGGCGCCGGTCGAACCCGTGCGCAACGCGGACACCTCCCGCTCGGTCAGATCGGCTTCGCCGCAGATCAGCCGCGCGCGTCGCTGCAGTGCGCGCCCCACTTCAGTGATTTCCGTGTGATTCTGCGTGCGCTCGAAGAGCTTCGCCTGCAGGCTGCGCTCGAGTTGCGTGGTCGAGTAGCTGAGCGCCTGCTGGGTGATGCCGAGCACGCTGGCGGCGCGGCTGAAGTTGCGATGCTCGGCCAGCGCCAGGAAGTATCGCAGCTGTCGCAGTTCCATCCGGCCCCCTTGCCGATTGCCTGCTCCCGTTTTACCCCAGCTCGCGCGCCACGCGCCGCGCGAACAGGCCCGCGCCGCCCCAAAAAATGTCATGCGGGCAACAAGGGTCACTGGTGAGTGGGCAAACGGGAATTGTTTGCTGGCGGCCGGGGACTCATCGAGTCTAGCTCACCGTACTGGAGTGCAACGAGGTAGATTCATGCGTCATCGGTTGGTGCGCGGAAAGATCCGCTATCTGTCGAAGAAACCCGACAGCTTCGATCAGCTGCGAGGCAGCGAGTCGTTCTGCATGACCTACCACACCGACGGCCGGGTGGTGATGCGGGCGACCTGCGAGCTCGAACTGCCTTCACCGAAGCTGTTGCGCGACGTCGTATGCGGCTATGACCCGCAGGGGCGCGTCGAGAATGCCTACGTCCACCTCGTGCTCGAGGACCGCTTCCTCGGGGCCGGCTGGTACCGGCGGGAGGGCGACGAGTTGCTGCTCGAAGCCTGGTCGACCGAGAGCGGCCGCGCGTCACAGCGGGTCGCATCCGATGCCTCGATCGAGGACCTCGGGCTGCATCCGGTCGTCAGCGACGGCTACATCTGCCGCAAGGTGGACGTCAGGAAGGGGCCGCACAAGCGCAAGGTGAAGCTGCAGGCCGTCTCGCTCGACCAGCGCGGCGCGACGCCGCCGGTCATCGCGCCGATGGAGGCGGTGATCGCCTACCTCGGCGACGAGCAGGTCACCGTTGCCGCCGGCACCTTCAACACGCACCACTACCAGTATCTCGACGCCGGCGCCGGAACGATGGCCACGCCCTATCCGCCGGTCGACGTCTGGGTGACCGCCGACGGTGACTACATCTACGTCAAAGGGCGGATCGGCGGCA
>JBFWSI010000680.1:0-2677 GCA_050248455.1 Gammaproteobacteria bacterium
AGGGCGCGAAGCAGCCTCATCCCCACCCGACACCGCCCGGCACGCGCATGAGCGCGTTCCAGGGCATCGACGTGTTCAACCTGCAAAACGGTCGCTCGACCCTGATCCCGAGCCGCGAAGGCGTGGGCTATCCGGCGGTCTCGGTCCGCGAAGCCAAGCGCAAGCTGGACGTCAACCAGCTGACGCAAGGCCGCTGAGGACACCTCGGCGCAGCGACCACGAGCAACGCCGGACCGTCGTTTCGCGACGGTCCGGCGCGCGGAATGAGCCGGCCGACAGAGCGGCCGCTGTTCCGTGGAATCGAACGAGCTCGTAGGGCGGGCTTCCTTCGTCAGCCCAACGGCTCCAGTGATTACGGAGCAGCTATCTAGGCGCGCTCTTCGGTGACGCGAATCGGTTCGATGCGGACAATCGAGTCCGCCCCGAAAGCTCCCCCTTCTCTTCCGAGAAAGGGCTCAGGCCGCGCTCGCGGCCTGCTTTTTGTGCGCCCGGCACGGGCGCAGTCCTGCGGGTGCAAGTCCTGCCGTCAGTGGATCACAGTGAACGAAGTGAAGCGCAACGCGAGGGTCCCAAGCGTGGGGAGGCAGCGTGAAGCAGACGCTCGCACTCGCATGGTGCGCTTGGAGTGGTTCCATGCTTTTGTGCCAAATGGCGCTTTCAATCGCCGAGCGGGAACACACAATAAGTCGCAGCATCGGACCACGGATCATCAGGAGGCGGACGATGAGCTTGCAGTTCGGTCTCTTCTCTCCGTTCCGCAATCCGCCGCAATGGCACGTGCCGTGGCCGGAATTCTACGAATCTCAGCTGCGCCAGGCCGAGGTCGCCGACGATCTGGGCTATGACCAGTTCTGGCTGTCCGAGCACCACTTTCTCGAGGACGGCTGGTCGCCTGCGCTGTTTCCGATCTGCGGCGCCGTCGCTCAGCGTACTCGCACCATTCGCTTCGGCACTTTCGTGATCTTGCTTCCGCTCGGCAAGCATCCCGTGCAGGTCGCCGAGGACGCCGCGACCGTGGACATTCTGTCGAACGGGCGTTTCGATCTGGGTGTAGGGCTGGGCTACCGCGTGCCCGAGTTCAAGGGCTTCGGCATCCCTCGCGAGGAGCGGCCGGGGCGCATGGAGGAACAGCTCGCCATCATCAAGCTCGCGTTCGACCGCGAGTGCTTCTCCTATGCCGGCAAATACTACGATCTCGAGGACGTGCGCATGACGCCGCGGCCGGTGCAGCCGGGCGGCCCACCGATTTGGACCGCGATCATGAGCAAGGTCGCGGCCGAGCGCGCCGCGCGCCACGGCACGCACGCGGGCATCAACGCCGGCGAGAGCATCCAGCCCTACTACGACTCGGTGCTGGCGAAACACGGCCGGGATCCGCGCGAACACCACGTCTGCCAGTTTCGCCTCGTCTACGTCGCGCCGACCCGCGATCAGGCCTGGGACGAGGCCCAGGCCCACGCGCACTACACCATGGCCGGCTATCACGACTGGCTGAGCGAAGCGGCCGACGTCAAGTGGTTCCAAGAAACGATGTCGGTGTCGAGCTTCCCGCCGCCGGAACAATTGCGGCATACCTCCGGCCTCAGCTTCTTCCAGATGCCGATCATCATCGGCACGCCGGAAGACGCCATCGCCGAGATCGAGCGCTCGATGCAGGCGAGTCGCGTGACCCATCTCTGCATGTGGATGCAGCTGCCGGGACTCGATCCGAAGAAGACCGAAGCCTGCATGAAGCTGTTCGCGGACGAGGTCATGCCGCACTTCCGGCAGAAGTGACATCCCCATGACGGTGCAGAACGAAGTGACCGAGGCGGAGGCAGAGCAGATCCTGCGCGAAGCCGAGGCTGCCTTCATGGCACGCGACGTGGCGCGGATTCTGCGCGGCTTTACTCCCGACGTGGTGGTCCGCTACGCGGACTTCCCGGAGATGGTCGGTCTGGCCGCGCTCGAGGCTTGGCTCAGCGCGCGTTTTCGCCGCCAGCTCGACTATCGCCTCCAGAAGACCTTGCGCGCTGTCAGCCGCGACACCATCGCGGGCTGGTTCGAAGGCCGCTGGGAAGACGCCGTCACCGGCAAGACGATGCACAACCGCGGCTGCGAGATCCTGACCATGCGCGACGGCAAGATCGCGCGCTGGGACTGCACTACCAACGCGTGGGAAAGCGGCAGCGGCCCGACGACGCCGCTCGTGTAAAGCACTGCATACGAAATCACCGGGAGAGCCGGCGAGGGCCACCCAAATGGATGCTCCGATCTCGACCCCGCGCCGCCGGCGTGCGCGCCGCACGGCGGACGGCACCGGCGCGCTGGATGCGACCACGTTCGCGGTGATCTTCAACGCGCTCAACTCGGTGGTCGAGGAGATGTCGATCACCTTCGAGCGCTCCGCGTGGTCGTCGATCCTGTCCGAGGCGCGCGATTTCTCCTGCGCCGTCTACGACGCGAGCTCGCCGCCCAACGCGCTCTGCGTGTTCGACGGCCTGCCGATCCATGTCAACGCGCAGCCGACCGCGGTGGCCGAGATCTCGCGCTTCTTCGGCGAGGAGATCTACGACGGCGACGTGATCATGGTCAACAGCGTGTATTACGGCACCACGCATTGCGGCGATCTCGTGATCGCGACCCCCATCTTCCACGAGGGGGAACACCTGTTCTGGGCGGTCGCGACCGGGCATCA
>JBFWSI010000681.1:0-2672 GCA_050248455.1 Gammaproteobacteria bacterium
TGTGCACCACGGACACGAGGCCGTGCACGCCGATATCCGCGAGCTCGCTCGCCTCGAACGGTCCTTCGAGCAACACGATCGCCTGCGTGATGCCGGCATCGCGCAGGCGCACCGCTTCCACGATCGACGCGACGCCGAAGGCATCGGCTCCGCTGAGCGCACGCGCGACGCGGATCAGCCCGTGACCATAGGCATCGGCCTTGACGATCGCGAGCACGCGACGCCCCGGCGCGCGGCGGCGGACCAGCTCGAGATTGCCGCGCACCGCGGCGGGATTGAAGATGACCCGGGCGGGCCGCGTCACGCGCGATCCCCGCCGTACTGCTCGAAGGCGAGGTTCTCGAAGGTGGTGTACTCGCCCATGAAGCGCAGCTTGCGAATGCCGATCGGCCCGTTGCGCTGCTTGCCGATGATGATTTCCGCGATGCCCTTGTCGGTGCTGTCCTCGTTGTAGACCTCGTCGCGGTAGATGAACATGATGACGTCGGCGTCCTGCTCGATGGCGCCCGACTCACGCAGATCCGACATCACGGGCCGTTTGTCGCTGCGCTGTTCGAGACTGCGGTTGAGCTGCGACAGCGCGAGCACGGGCACGTTCAGCTCCTTCGCGAGCGCCTTCAGCGAGCGCGAAATCTCCGAGATTTCCGTTGCGCGGTTCTCCGAGTTGCCGGGTACCTGCATCAGCTGCAGGTAATCGACGACGATCATGCCGAGCCCCTGCTCGCGCGCGAGGCGCCGGCAGCGCGAACGCAGCTCGCCGGGCGACAGCGCCGGCGTGTCGTCGATGTAGAGCTTCGCTTCCGACAGGATGCCGACCGCGTGCGTGAGCCGCGGCCAGTCGTCGTCGGCGAGCTTGCCGGTGCGCACCTTGTGCTGATCGATGCGCCCGATCGAGGAGAGCATGCGCATCGCGAGCTGCTCGGCCGGCATTTCCATGCTGAACACCGCCACCGCGGCCTCGCCCTTGATCGCGGCGTTCTGCGCGATGTTGAGCGCGAAGGCGGTCTTCCCCATCGAGGGCCGACCCGCGATGATGACGAGGTCCGCAGGCTGCAGGCCGGAGGTCATGCCGTCGAGCTCGAAATAGCCGGTCGGCACTCCCGTGATCGGATTGTCGCGCTGGAACAGCTGATCGATGCGATCGAGCGTGCCGACCAGCAATTCCTTCATGCGCCGGAAGCCGCGCTTGCCGCGCGAGATGCGCTCGGCGATCTCGAACACCGTGCGCTCGGCGACATCGATCAGCTCGGCGGTGCTGCGGCCGTCCGGACGATAGCCGGCTTCGGCGATCTCGGTGCCGGCGCGAATCAGCTCGCGCAGCACCGCGCGATCGCGCACGATATCGGCCCAGGCATCGATGTTCGCCGCCGGCGGCGTGTTCTCGGCGAGCTCGGCGAGATACTCGATGCCGCCGACGGATTCGAGCAGTCCCTGCGTCGCGAGCCATTCCGACAGCGTGACGATGTCGTAAGGCTTGCCCTCGTTGGCCAGCGCCTCGACGGCGCGGAAGATCGAGCCGTGATCGCGGCGATAGAAATCCTGGAAGGTGAGCCGTTCCGACACGTGCATCCACGCATCGTTGTCGAGCATGAGCCCGCCGAGCACGGACTGCTCGGCTTCGACGGAGTGCGGAGGCAGGCGCAGCGAGTCGGTGCTGCGATCGGCCGCGGGCAGGCGCCCGTGCAGACTCTCGGCAGACATGGCGAGGGGAGTTCCGTCCGATCAGGGCGAACGGAGAGCCGGGCGAGCCGGCACCCGCGGCGGCTGTGCCGCGCGCCGGTCGCCGGCTTCCTGCCCGTGCCGCTTCACGCCTGCTCGGCGGCTTCCTGCTGGTTCTCGGCGGCGACGACGATGACGACGCTGCAGTCGACGTCGGCATGCAGTTGCAGCTCGACGTCGTGGCGACCGACCGTGCGCAGCGGGCCCGCCGGCAGGCGGATTTCGCGCTTCTCGATCGAGTGGCCGAGCGCCGCGAGCGCCTCGGCGATTTCCGTGGTGCCGACCGAGCCGTAGAGGCGGCCTTCGTTGCCGGCCTTGGCGACGATCACGCATTCGAGGCCGTTGAGCGCGGCGGCGCGCGTGGTCGCTTCGTCGAGCGCCGTCTGCTGCACGCGCTCGAGCTCGGCGCGCTGCGCTTCGAACCTGGCGATGTTGTCGGCCGTGGCCGGCACGGCCTTCTTGCGCGGAATCAGGTAGTTCCGGCCGTAACCCGGCTTCACGCGGACCTTGTCGCCGAGCTTGCCGAGGTTCTGAATCTTTTCGAGCAGTATCACTTCCATCGTCGGTCCCAACCTTGATTCACCAGTCTCGATACTTGTGCGCACGCGGCGGCCGCTTCATCGGCGCGCCCGCCGCAGTCTTCTGAAATCAGCCACCTGATCCGCGATGCCCGTCACCGCGAGCACCGTCGCGACGATGTGCGGCATCAGGAAGGCGAACACGTAGACCCCGACGAGCCAGGGTCTGCGCGCCGGCGCGCGGCCCGTGCGTTCGTGCACCACGGCCAGGCCCTGGGCGGCGAACAATAGCACCAGCACGACGAACAAGTCACCGACCAATCCGGCCGGTGCGCCGTCCCGCCGCGTCAGCAGCGCGGCGACCGCGAGCACCGCGCCGGCCGCCGCTACCCAGCGCGGCAGCAGCAGTGCGCGGAACTCCTCGCCGAAGGCGCC
>JBFWSI010000682.1:0-2670 GCA_050248455.1 Gammaproteobacteria bacterium
GCTCGAAGACGCTGAAGGATGCGCTCAACGAAGCGCTGCGCGACTGGGTGACGAACGTCGACAGCACCTTCTACATCATCGGCACCGTCGCGGGCCCGCATCCGTACCCGGCGATGGTGCGCGATTTCCAGGCCGTGATCGGCCGCGAGGCGCGTGCGCAGTGCCTCGCCCAGGTCGGGCGCCTGCCCGACGCGGTCATCGCCTGCGTCGGCGGCGGCTCGAACGCGATGGGACTGTTCCATCCATTCCTGGACGACCGTGCCGTGCGGCTGATCGGCGTCGAGGCCGGCGGCGACGGTGTGGCGACCGGCCGGCATTCCGCGTCGCTGCTGGCCGGCATGCCGGGCGTGCTCCACGGCAATCGCACCTATCTGATACAGGACGAGGACGGCCAGATCGTCGAGACGCATTCGATCTCGGCCGGGCTCGACTATCCCGGTGTCGGCCCCGAGCACGCCTGGCTCAAGGACACGGGCCGCGCCGAGTACGTCGCGATCACCGACGAGGAGGCCTTGGCGGCCTTCCACACGCTGACGCGCCTCGAAGGCATCATCCCGGCGCTCGAATCGAGTCACGCGCTCGCCCATGCGAGCAAGCTGGCGCCGACGCTGCCGCGCGATCGGGTACTCGTCGTCAACCTGTCCGGTCGCGGCGACAAGGACATTCCGACCGTCGCCGCGCGCGACGGCATCACGCTCTGACGGGCGCCTCGCGCAGGCGCCGCAGAGTCCAGCATCCGAAAGCAGTCCCCATGGCATCGAGAATCAGCAAGCGCTTCGCCACCTTGGCCGAGGCGGGCAGAAGCGGCCTCGTCACCTTCATCACCGCCGGCGATCCGTCGCCCGAGGCGACCGTGCCGATCATGCACGCGCTGGTGCGCGGCGGCGCCGACGTCGTCGAGCTCGGCGTGCCGTTCTCCGATCCGATGGCCGACGGGCCGATCATCCAGCGCGCGAGCGAGCGCGCGCTCGCGGCCGGCATGAGCCTGAAGCGCGTGCTCGACATCGCGCAGGCCTTCCGCAAGACGGACACCGACACGCCGCTCGTGCTGATGGGCTACCTGAATCCGATCGAACGCATGGGCTACGCGAATTTCGCCGAGCGCGCTGCCGAGGCCGGTGTCGACGGCATCCTGACCGTCGATCTGCCGCCGGAAGAAGCACAGGACTTCCATCGCCTGATGCTCGCGCGCGGCCTCGATCAGATCCACCTGCTGGCGCCGACTTCGTCCGCGCAGCGCATGGAAGCCGTGTGCCGCTACGCCACCGGGTTCGTCTACTACGTGTCGGTGAAGGGCGTGACCGGCGACAAGGCGCTCGATCCCGACGAAGTTCGCGCGCGCATCGCGCAGCTGAAGCAGAAGACCGCGCTGCCGGTCGGCGTCGGCTTCGGCGTCAAGACGCCGGCGACGGCCGCCGCGGTGGCCGCGGTGTCCGATGCGGTGATCGTCGGCAGCGCGCTGGTCGAGGTCATCGAGCAGGCCGGCTCGTCCGCCGCGGCCGCGAGCGCGCTCGAACACTACGTGCGCAGCCTGCGCACCGCGATGGACGCCGGCCGCGTCGCGGCCTGAAGCGTCGGGGAGACGTCCCGTGGACTGGCTGAAGAAACTGCTGCCGTCGCGCATCCGCACCGAAGGCTCGGCGAAGAAGTCGATCCCCGAGGGCGTGTGGACGAGCTGTCCGTCGTGCAAGACGGTGCTCTATCGCGCCGAGCTCGAGCGCAATCTCGCGGTGTGCGTGAAGTGCGGCTACCACATGCGCATCACGGCGCGCGTGCGCCTCGCGCAGTTCCTCGACGAAGGCTCGGGCGTCGAGATCGGCGCGAGCGTCGCGCCGGTCGACTTCCTGAAGTTCAAGGACACCAAGCGCTATCGCGATCGCCTCACCGCCGCGCAGAAGCAGACCGGCGAGACGGACGCGCTGGTCGTGATGCGCGGCGCGGTGATGGGCGTGCCCGTCGTCGCCAGCGCCTTCGAGTTCAACTTCCTCGGCGGCTCGATGGGCTCGGTGGTCGGCGAGCGCTTCGTGCGCGGCGTGAAGCGCGCGATCGAGGATCGCGCGGCGGTCGTGTGCTTCTGCGCCAGCGGCGGCGCGCGCATGCAGGAGGCACTGACTTCGCTGATGCAGATGGCGAAGACCAGCGCGGCCCTCGCCGAGCTGCGCGCGCACCGGCTGCCCTACGTCTCGGTGCTGACGGATCCGACGACCGGCGGCGTGTCGGCGAGCATCGCGACCCTGGGTGACGCAATCGTCGCCGAGCCGAACGCGCTGATCGGCTTCGCGGGCCCGCGCGTGATCGAGCAGACCGTGCGCCAGGTGCTGCCGGAAGGCTTCCAGCGCAGCGAGTTCCTGCTGACGCACGGCGCGGTCGATCTGATCAGCGATCGCCGCGAGCTGCGGCCGCGCATCGCGTCGATCCTCGGCATCCTGATGCACGTCGTGCCGCAACCCGCGGCCGCGGCCGAGGTCGCGGCTTGAGCCTGCCGTTGCTCGCGCCGTCACCGCGGTGAGCATGCCGCAGGACATCGGCGCCGCGGGACTCGCGCCGCGCACGCTCGCCGACTGGCTGGCCTGGCAGGAGTCGCTGCATCCGAAGGAAATCGAGCTGGGGCTCGAGCGCTGCCGCGCCGTCGCCGCGCGCATGGGGCTCCTGCCGGTCGACTACACGACG
>JBFWSI010000683.1:0-2665 GCA_050248455.1 Gammaproteobacteria bacterium
CCCGGGTTCCGCGTAGCGCGAAGGTATCCCCACGAAAAACGGGCGCGGAAAACCTCAAAAAGCGCGTCATTCCCGCGCAGGCGGGAATCCACGTTCTGGCACGGCGCCCCCGCTGGACTCCCGCTTTCGCGGGAGTGACGAGGAATACCAGCGAATTCTCGGGGAGCGCTGAAAATTTCGTGGGGATACCTCAGAGCGTAGCGGAACCCGGGATCTTCGTTCGGCCGAAGCGCTGCCGATCCCGGGTTGCGCGCTGCGCGCTCCACCCGGGCTACGACGGCCGCGACGCCTCTTTCACGGCAACCTACGCCCTCGGTGTTCTCTGTGTTCTCGGTGGCTCATACGGCCTCGCCGACGGCACATATGCGGACGGCGGCTCGACGCCGCCGTGCACGACCGTCCGCTCAAAGCCCGAGCTTCGGCTTCACCCAGGCCGCGAGGCGCGCGATGGCGCTGTCGGCTTCGGGTGCGCGGCCGGCGAGGAAATGGAAGACGTGCTGCATCTCGGGCTCGACGTCGCAGCGGACGTCGACGCCGGCGGCTTTCGCCTTGTCGACGAAGCGCAGCGAGTCGTCGAGCAGCGTCTCGTCGCCGCCGACCTGGATGTAAGTGGGCGGGAAGCCCTTCAGCTCCGCATGGAGCGGGTTCGCGAGCGGATCCTGCTTCGACGCGTTGCCGAGGAAGGTCGCGGCCATGTTCGTCAGGATCGGCTTCTGTACCAGCGCGTCGACCGCGGCCTTGGTCTTCAGGCTGCCGCCCTTCGCTTCCATGTCGTACCACGGCGACAGCGGCATCACGGCGGCCGGCAGCGGCAAGCCCTGCGCCTTGGCGGCGAGCACGACCGAGGTGCACAGGCCGCCGCCCGCGGAGTCCCCGGTGGTCGCGATGTGCTGCGGCTCGATGCCCTGCGCGAGCAACCACTCGTAGACCTTCACCGCGTCCTCGTTCTGCGCCGGATGCGTGGCCTCGGGCGCGCGGCGGTAGTGCAGGATCAGCGCGCGGCAGCCGACGGCCTTGGCGAAATGGCCGAACATCTTGCGATGGGTGTACATCGAACCCGTCACATAACCGCCGCCATGCGTGCACAACAGCACGCGGTTCTCGGTACAGCCCTTCGGCACGGCCCACAGGCAGGGCACGCCGGCCGCATCGACTTCGAGGTAATCGACGCCGCCGGGCTCGACGGTGACGTCGCCCCAGTGCTCGAAGAGATCGCGGATCTCGTCCAGTCCCATCGTCGGGTTCGCCGCCATCGCGGCGGCCCAGCCCTTGTAGAGATCCTTCAGCGCTTCCGACTGTTTGCTGGCCATGCGGATCAACCTCCGTTCATTTCTCTGCGTGGTTCGATGCGGCGCGCGATCGGCCGCCGGTGCGTCAGCGCAGCATAGCGAGCGCGGCGGACGCGGTCATCCCGGGCGCCGCGTGGATATCGTAGCCCGGGTGCAGCGGAGCGAAACCCGGGATCTTCATCGCGCCGGAGACGCCGCTCCCGGGTTACGCGCTGCGCGCTCCACCCGGGCTACGAGGACAATGTTTCTCACCGCCCCGTTTCGTTCAGTACGCTCGGCTCGAAGTCCTTCTGGTCGATGTTGCCTGGATTGTTGACGAGCAGCATCTGCAGCGTCGTGCAGTGCTGGTTCTGCAGGTCGATCGCCGACGAGGAATCGAGCAGCGGCACGCCGCTGCCCTTGTTCTGCAGCACGTGGTAGTCCGGGTGCGCGACGCCGCCGATCAGCATCTTCCACAGCGTGCCGGCGCGATCGTAGGTCTTGCCCAAAATCGGCAGCATGGTCTGCGCATCGAGGTAGAAATAGCGCTTCGACAGCGGATGATCGGAGCGCGTCGGCTCGCCCTCGAGGATGTGCGCCTTGCGCAGCTGCCAGCTGACGTTCGGGAAGCAGCTCGAATAACCGCCGAAGTCGACGAACTGGTAGTCGTACTTGCGGGCCTTCAGATCGGCGTGCTTCTGCTGATCGTGGCGATACATCGGCAGCAGCACGTAGGTCGGCCCCTTGTAGGTCCACTTCATGTCGCGGATCCGGCCGCTGTAGCCGAGGAAGTCCTCGATCATGAGATCGCTGCCGAGGAAGGAGTCCGTGCGCGTCGTCGTCGCGATCCGGCGCACGCGGCGCAGGTTCGGCACGTACATCCAGCCCTGCTCCTCCGCGTTGTCGTCGCTGTTGTAGAAGATGAGGATCTTGGTGCCGGACACGTCGCCCGGATCTTCCGCCGTCAGCGTGAAGGCGCTGAATACCGAGTAGGGGTTGCGCTCGACGTTCGGCACCGGATCGACGACGTGCCGGTACATGAAGCGCATGCCGACGGCCGTGAAGGTCAAGGTGCGCTCGAGCGTCTGCGTGCGCATCTGGCGATAGCCCCAGTACATCTCGGGGATCGCGCCGCTGTCACCGGCATACGCATAGCGCATGTTCCAGATCAGCTTGTCGCCGGCACGCGGATCGTCGACGGACAGCTCGCCGGGAAACGGGCGGCCGGCCGTGTAGTTCAGCAGCTCGCCGGGCTTCTCGCCGAGCTGGGTCTGCCCCCCGTACTGCTGCGTGGCGGCGACGTAGTTCGGATGCGGATCGAAGGACAGCGGCTCGCCGACCGTGATCGCAACCCAGTTCTTGGCGACCAGATCGGCGAGATCGGGGTCCAGGAGCTG
>JBFWSI010000684.1:0-2665 GCA_050248455.1 Gammaproteobacteria bacterium
CTGCGGGACAACGGCTTCGGCATGGGGAACCGGCTATGGCGGCGGCTCGCGCCGCTCGGTCGTCGCCTGCTGCCCGTCACCACGTTGCCGCGCGCACTCGGCTTCGGCATGGTGTGGGGGTGGATGCCGTGCGGATTCGTGTATGCGGTGCTGCTACTCGCCATGCTGGCCGCGGATCCTCTGCAGGCTGCCGCCACCATGTTCGCCTTCGGCCTCGGCACGGTCCCGGCCATGCTCGCGACCGCGATCGGTGCGCCGCAACTGCTGCGCTTCGTCGGTCGTCCCCACTCGCGCCAGGCGGCCGGCGCGATCCTGCTCGCCTGCGCCGTACTCACCTTCGTCGCGCCGTGGCTGCCGATGGGGCACGGCGGGCACGAAGATCAAGGTGCGACAATGGCGGAGACGCCGCGCCCATCGCACTCGTCGCACTCGCACTAGGCTGGCCGTCACCTGGTCACCTTCACGGCAATCCGCGCCGCCCGCCAACGCGGCCATGTTCAACCGCTTCATCGCCTCGCAACGCGTTCGCGCAGCACTTTGCGCGCGGTCGCCTCGTCGGTGATGATGCCGGAGAGCAGACCGCTCGCGAGCGTCGCACGGATCGCGGCGGCCTTGTCGATGCCACCCGCAACGCCGATCACGCGCCGCCCGCGCAACTCCCCCAGCCGCAGGCTGATCGACCGCGCCGCCATGTCGCAGGGCACCTCGCGGCCTTCGCCGTCGAAGAACTGCCCCAGCATTTCGGCGACGATGCCCATGCCCTTGAGGGCTTTGCGCTCCTTCGCGTAGATCGCGGGCGTGTTGCTCAGGTTGCCGATGCCCACCATCAGGATGTCGGTCCGCCGCGCCCGTTCGAGCACGTCGCGGACGACGCGTTGGCCGCGCAGGATCTCGGCGTCGTCGACCGAGTCGACGAAGAACGGCGCAGGGACGAAGTAGCCGGTGGCCCCGGTGCGCTCGGCGAAGCGGTAGATGACGTCGAACGGGTTCGCCGTCGAGCGCCGCGTAAGGCTGCCCAGGATCGACACGAACGACGCGCGAGGACGTGCGATCCGCGGCAGCGCGTCAGCGACCGCAGCCAGCGTCCGTCCGTGGCCGACGCCCACGGTCGCACCGGGATGCCGCTCCAGGTACTGGTACAGGAACAGGCCGGCCGCGGCTCCAAGACTGCGCAGGAGCGCAGCGTCTGCCGCCGGCGCTCCGGCATCCGACGGTGCCACGCGCGCGAGATCCAGCCCGAAGACGCTCTTGAGGCGCTCCTCGAGCAGCACGCATTCACCGGCACTCCCCTCGACGAATACCTTGACCGAGTTCTGTCGATGCGCCTGCGCGATCAGCCGGTGCACTTTGACTCGGGACAGAGCGAGATGCTCGGCCACCTGCGCCTGCGTCAGTCCGTGGACGTAGTAGAGCCACGCTGCGCGGACCGCGGACTCGTGGACGCCGGTCACGGGGCTTTCACTGCCGGATTCCTTGCTGTACATTTGTTCGTAGAGTAGATTTAATTTCACGAAGCTGCAACAGGGGAGGCGAAGCGTTCACTCCGGTGGCCGTTCCCCTGCCACTAGGAGGCCGCATGCAAGCGGGTCATACGAGTTCCGGGGTCGCGCTCGATGGCTATCTCGAGGCGGCCGTCACCGCGGCCCGTGCGGCTGCGGCCACGATCCGCGAAGGCGCGCTGATGCGCACGACACTCGTCGTCGAGCGCAAGAACTCCAATGATTTCGTGAGCGCCGTCGATCGCCGCGCCGAGCAGACGATCATCAGCAGCCTGGCGGCCCGGTACCCCGATCATGCGATCAAGGCCGAGGAATCGGGCGAGGCCGGCCGCTCGACCCATACCTGGCTCATCGATCCGCTCGACGGAACGACCAACTTCCTGCATGGCTTTCCTCACTACTGCGTGTCGATCGCGCTTCGCATCGGCGCGACCGTGATGGTGGGTGTCGTGCACGACCCGACCAGCGGCCGGATGTTCACCGCGATGCGCGGCCGTGGCGCGTTCCTCGACGGCGCAAGGCTCAAGGTCTCCGACCGCCCGGGATTGCGCGAGGCGATGATCGGCACCGGGTTGCCGTTCCGCGACTGGAACTATCTCGACGATTACATGGCGTCGCTACGCCAGATCATGCAGCGCTGCGCCGGTGTGCGCCGCCCGGGTGCGGCGGCCCTGGATCTCGCGTACGTCGCGGCAGGCTTCCTGGACGGGCATTGGGAGAAGGGACTCTATCCGTGGGACGTCGGGGCCGCCAGCCTGCTGGTTCAGGAGGCGGGCGGGGTGGTCACGACGTTCAGCGGCGGCGAAGGCTTCCTCGACGGCGGGCAGATCGTCGCCGGCCCTCCGGGCGTCCACGCCGAGCTGATCGAAGTGTTCGCACGCTATCCGGCGCTCGCAGCCTAGGGCCTGTTCACTCTACGGACGCACCCGCGTGACTCCCAGAACGACCTCCAGCAAGGCGCAAAGCACAGCCATAGCCGCTGCTATGGCGAGCATTTGCAACGCGGCTGGAGGTCGTTCCGGGAGATCACCCGAAGGGCCGGCGCCTGTCAGCCCGCAGGGCCGCGTTGCGCGCTCGTTGCGGGCGTCGAGCCCGCGGCCTCACGCGCGCCTTGCCCTGCGGGCTGACAGGCACCGGCGCGGGCGCGTCCGTAGAGTGAACAGGCC
>JBFWSI010000685.1:0-2660 GCA_050248455.1 Gammaproteobacteria bacterium
AGGGCACGATGTAGACGCGCTTGCGATCGAGCACTTCCATCGCCGGCGATGAGGCGCGAGCGAGGGTCAGCTCACCGGCACCGTGCGCAGCAGCTGGGTGACGATCGCCTCGGCGCGCACGCCCGCCTCGCGCGCCGCGAGCCGATGGGCGGCGACGCTCGGCAGCACGGCCTTGACGTCTTCGGGCAGCACGTGGCCGCGACCGTGGACCAGCGCCCAGGCGCGCGCTGCGCGCAGCAGCGCGAGCCCGGCGCGCGGCGACAGCCCGTGCGCGAGGCCGGGCAGTTCGCGACTGCGCGCGAGCAGGGCCTGCAGGTAGTCGACGAGCGCGTCGGCGACGTGCACGGCGTCGACCTGACGCTGCAGATCGAGCAGCTCGTCGGCGCCGAACACGGGCTCCATATCGGCGAGCAGCGCGCGGCGATCGCGACCCTGCAGCAGCTCGCGCTCGGCGTCGCGGCCCGGATAGCCCAGCGACAAACGCATCAGGAACCGATCGAGCTGCGATTCCGGCAGCGGATAGGTGCCGACCTGATCGGCCGGGTTCTGCGTCGCGATCACGAAGAAGGGCGCCGGCAGCGGCAGCGCGCGGCCGTCGACGGTCACCTGCCGCTCCTCCATCGCCTCGAGCAGCGCGCTCTGCGCGCGCGGCGTCGCGCGATTGATCTCATCGGCGAGCAGCACCTGCGTGAACACCGGCCCCGGGTGGAAACGGAACTGGCTGTCGTTGCGATCGTAGACCGAGACGCCGACGACGTCGGCCGGCATCAGATCGCTCGTGCACTGCAGGCGCTGGTAGGACAGGCCGAGCAGGCGCGCGAGGGCCTGAGCGAGCGTGGTCTTGCCGACGCCGGGCAGGTCTTCGAGCAGCAGATGCCCGCCGGCGAGCAGGCAGGTCACGGCGAGCCGCAGCACCTCGGTCTTGCCGAGCACGATGCCGGAGGCGGCGGACACGAGGGCGGCGACGCGCGTGCTGGCGTCGGCCGCGGCCTTCGGCTTGAACGGGGTGATGCTCACGATGCGTCGACTCTCCTGTCTGGGCTGTCCGTATCGGACTGCAGCGTGCCGTCGCGCAGCCGATACCCGGATCGGATCGGGCGCCCGGCGGCGCCATCCGAGGGTTTATCTGCGCGCGACGGACAGACTTTAGCACGCGGATCCAGCAGCCGCGGTGCCGCCCGGACGGCGGGGCGCGGCGCCGCTCGCGACGCGGTCACGGGAGCTTCGATGGATACCTACGATTATGTCGTGATCGGCAGCGGGCCGGCCGGCCAGCGGGCGGCGATCCAGGCCGCGAAACTCGGGCGCTCGGTGCTGCTCGTCGAACAGCTGTTCCGCATCGGCGGACACTGCGTGCACACCGGCACGATCCCGAGCAAGACCCTGCGCGAGGCGGTGCTCTACCTCTCCGGCTGGCGCCAGCGCGGCTTCTACGGCCGCAGCTATCGCGTCAAGGAACGTGTGACGGCCGAGGATCTGATGCAGCGCCTCGACATCACGATCCGCCACGAGATCGAAGTCCTGCAGCACAAGCTGCATCGCAACTACGTGACGACGATTGCGGGCCGCGCGAGCTTCGACGCCCCGCATCGCGTGCGCATCCGCACCGACGACGACGACGAGAAGGTCGTGCACGGCGAGGTGATCCTCGTCGCCACCGGCTCGCGGCCGCAGCGGCCGGAGAACGTGCCCTTCGACGGCGTGTCGATCGTCGACAGCGACGAGATCCTGCGCATGCAGGAGCTGCCGCGCAACCTGGTGGTCGTCGGCGCGGGCGTGATCGGCATGGAGTACGCGTCGATCTTCAACGCGCTGGACATCCACGTCACCGTCGTCGACGGGCGCAACGAGATCATGGGCTTCCTCGATCGCGAGATCGTCGACGAGTTCGTGCACCACCTGCGCGACCGCGGCGTGAACCTGCGGCTCGGCGAGACCGTCGACAGCGTCGAGCACGTCGCGCGTCATCACGTGCGCGTGAACCTGAAGAGCGGCAAGCGCCTGCGCGCCGACATGGTGCTGTTCGCGTCCGGCCGCTGCGCGAACACCGACACCTTGCAGCTCGAGAACGCGGGGCTCACGCCCGACGACAAGGGACGCCTGCGCGTCGACGACCGCCTGCGCACCGAGGTCGCGCACATCTACGCCGCGGGCGACGTGATCGGCTTCCCGGCGCTCGCCTCGACCTCGATGGAGCAGGGCCGGCAGGCCGCGTGCCACGCCTTCAACGGCTCGCTGTTCGCCGCCGACGAGTGCCCGTCGCCGTACGGCATCTACTCGGTGCCGGAGATGAGCGTCGTCGGCAGCACCGAGGAAGAGCTGCGCGCCGCGGGCCTGCCCTACGAGAGCGGCATCGCGCGCTTCCGCGAAACCTCGCGCGGGCAGATACTGGGACTGCGCGAAGGCCTGCTGAAACTGCTGTTCCACCTCGAGGACCGGCGCCTGCTCGGCGTGCACATCGTCGGCGAAGGCGCGACCGAGCTCGTGCACATCGGCCAGTCGGTGCTCGCGCATCACGGCAAGCTCGACTACTTCGTCAACGCGGTGTTCAACTACCCGACGCTCGCCGAGGCCTACAAGGTCGCGGCGCTGGACGCGTACAACAAGATGTGAAGCCCTGCGGGCCGATTACGTAGCCCGGGTTCCGCGCTGCGCGCTCC
>JBFWSI010000686.1:0-2658 GCA_050248455.1 Gammaproteobacteria bacterium
GAAGAAGCTTCGCGCAGCGAAGCGGAATCCGGGATCCGGGATCCGGGCTTCGTGTCGCACATGGGCCGAACCCCGGATTCGCTGCGCTCAGCCGGGCTATACGAAGATCGCGCGCGCCCTCACGCGTTCTTGATCGTCAGCCCGCCGTCGACCGGGATCGTGGTGCCCGTGATGTACGAGGCTGCCGGCAGCACCAGCGACAAGGTCATCTGCGCGACTTCCTCCGGATCGCCGTAGCGCTTCAGCGCGACGCGACGCCGCGCGAACTCCTTCTTCGCCTCGTCCGGGATCGCGGCCGTCATGCCGGTCAGGATCGGGCCCGGGCAGATGCAGTTGACGGTGATCCCGCGCGCGCCGAGCTCGACGGCGAGCGAGCGCGTGAGCCCGATGACGCCGGTCTTCGCCGCGCTGTAGGCGCTCATGCCCTTGGTCGCGCCTAGGCCCTCGGTGGAAGCGATGTTGACGATGCGTGCCGCGTCGCTCTTCTCGAGCCAGGGCAGGCAGTCGCGGATCAGCTGCACCTGCGCGGTGATCAGCACTTCGAAGGTGCGCGCCCAGCGCGCGTCGAAATCCGGCAGCTCGATCGGCGTCTCGAGCGCGATGCCCGCGTTGTTGACGAGGATGTCGATGCCGCCCCAGCGCCGCGCGACGTCGGCGACGACCGTGCGGCGCTGCTCGGCGTTGCTGACGTCCAGCACGTGACCGATCGCGGTGCCGCCGACGGCCGCGATCTGGGCGACGACTTCATCGACGCGTGCGCGGTCCAGATCGGTCACGGCGACGCGTGCGCCTTCGTCGGCGAACAGCAGCGCCGTCGCGCGGCCCATGCCGCTCTGCGCGCCGGTGACGATCGCGACGCGGCCCGCGATTGAACGGTTCAGTTTCGTGTTGCGTGGCATCATTTTTCTCGCTGATCGGAGGGAGGCCGGCATTATGGATCACGCGCCGCGACGCCCCGCAAGGCTGGGTTTCACAGCGGCGACCTGCCTATACTCCCGTCCATCGACGAGGCCTGCGCCGCGCAGCGCTTCGCTTTCATTCACCCGCTCCGCGCGACGAGGGATCCGCGATGAACGAACCGATGCTGGCCGGCCTGCGCATACTGGATGTGACGCGTGCGCTCGCAGGACCGACCTGTACGCGCATGCTGGTCGAGATGGGCGCAGAGGTGATCAAGATCGAGCCCGCGCCCGGCGGCGAGATGTCGCGCTTCATCGCGAAGTTCCGGGAAGACGATCGCAGCCTCTACTACGTCCAGCAGAACCGCGGCAAGAAGAGCGTCTGCGTCGATCTGCGCAAGCCCGAGGGCCTGAAGATCGTCAAGGATCTCGTGCCGCACGTCGACGTCGTCGTCGAGAACTTCAAGCCTGGCGTCATCGCGGAGATGGGGCTGGGCTTCGAAGCCCTCTCGGCGATGAAGCCGGGCATCGTGCTGTGCTCGATCTCGGCCCTCGGCCAGAGCGGGCCGCTGTCGAGCAAGCCGGGCTACGACTACATCGCGCAGGCCTATGCCGGCGTCACCTCGATGATCGGCGAGCCCGATCAGCCGCCGTATGTACCGCTGGTCGGCCTCGGCGATGTGAGCACGGGCGTGCATGCGGCGCTCGCGATCCTCGCGGCGCTGCGCTACCGCGATCGCACGGGTCGTGGCCAGCATCTCGACGTCGGCCTGCTCGACGTCTACTACCACTATCACGAAATCAACGTGACGATGTACAGCGGCACGGGCGGACGGATCGAGCCGACGCGCTCCGGCCGTCACCTGACCTATGTCTGCCCGGCCGGCGTGTTCCGCGCGAGTGAAGGACGCGACATCACGATCATGGCCTTCCTGCACCACTGGCGGGATCTGTGCAAGGCGATGGGACGCACCGATCTCGCCGAACATCCGGACTGGGACAGCGACGCCAAGCGTCTCGCTCGCCGGCCGGAGGTCATCGCATTGGTCGAGACCTGGCTGCAATCGATCCCGTCCGCGGACGAAGCGATCCGCATCCTCGAGGCGCACGGCGTGCCCTGCGCGCCCGTGCTGTCGGTGGCGGAGACCACGCACGAGCCGCATCTGCGCGCGCGCGGCACGGTGCGGCAGGTGACGGATCGCCTCGCCGGCACCTTCGACATCCCGGGCTTTCCGCTGCGCTTCAGCGATTTCCCCGAGCCGCTGCCGCTCGAGGCACCGCTGCTCGGCGAGCACAATGCCGAGGTGCTGACCGGCGTGCTCGGCATGAGCGACAGCGACGTCGAGCGCCTGCGGGCGAGCGGTGTACTGGTCGAGAAGAATTGCTGAAGCGATCGGTCCCGTTTGGATACGCCGTCGTCCGGCGCGGACGTCTTCGCGCGGCTCGCGCCCGCCCTGTTCGTGCTGCTGTGGTCCACCGGCTTCATCGGCGCCAAGTTCGGCCTGCCGTACTGCGAGCCCGTGACCTTCATGTGGTATCGCTATTCGATCGTGTCGCTGCTCCTCGGCGGCTTCGTGCTCGCCGCGCGCGCCCCGTGGCCGCGCGAGGCGGCGGCCTACGTGCACCTCGCGCTGAGCGGGCTGCTGATGCACGGGATCTACATCGGCGGTGTGTTCGTCGCGATTGCGCACGGCATGAGCTCGGGCATCGCCGCGCTGATCGTCGGCGTGCAGCCGCTGCTGACCGCCGTGCTCGTCGG
>JBFWSI010000687.1:0-2656 GCA_050248455.1 Gammaproteobacteria bacterium
CGCCTTCCGGCGTGCGCGTGTCGAGCACGACGTCGATGGCTCGTGCCGCCTCCAGCCGCTGGATCACGGGGTCGAGGTGCACGAGTGCGTCGATCTCGCCGCGACGCATCGCGGCGACCGCGCTCGCGCCGGCGCCGACACCGATCACCGCGACCTCGCTCGCGGCGATCCCGGCCCGGCCCAGCACGTGATTCAGGAACAGGTGCGTCGAGGAACCCGGCGCCGTCACGCCGATCTTGCGACCCTTCAGATCGGCCGGCGACCGATACTGTGCGCCCTGCCCGGCCGGCAGCGCGAGCACCATGCCGGGATAGCGCGCCATCAGCACCACGGCGACGAGCGCCTGGCCTTTCGCCTGCATGTTCAGCACGTGCTCGAAGGCACCGGCGGCGAAGGCCGCGCTGCCGCCGACGACGGCCTGCAGGGATTTCGCGCCGCCGGGGAAATCCGCGATCTCGACGTCGAGACCGGCGTCCTCGAAATAGCCGCGCTCGGCGGCGATCGCGAGCGGCAGGTAGTAGTAGAGACCCTGCCCGCCGACGGCGACGATCGGCTCGGCATCTTCGACGGCACCCGCGGCAGACGCGATAACCGCGGCGAGGCCGAGCGTCAGCGCGGCCAGCGCGCGGCGGGGCGGGAAGCGAAGCATTGCTGCGACTCGTGGGAACTGCGCGGATTATCGGGACCGCCCCCGGCGACTTCAACCGACCGCGGCATGCGATGATGGGCGCGACACCGACGGGGGGCGACACATGGGTATCGAATTCGGCATGGCACTCCACAGCATCGAGGACGCGGCCGGCAACGCGCGGCGCCTCGAAGCACTCGGCTACGACTATGCGGGCTGCGGCGAGCACGTGAGCTTCCACGGCCCGAGCTCGAACAGCTTCATCTCGCTCGCCGCGGCGGCCGGCGCGACGACGCGCATCAAGCTGCTGTCGGCGATCGTGCTGCTGCCGCTCTATCCGGCGGCGCTCGCCGCCAAGCTCGCGGCGACGCTCGACGTGGTGTCGGGCGGCCGCTATCACATGGGCATCGGCGTCGGCGGCGAGATGCCGCGCGAGTTCGAAGCCTGCGGCGTGCCCGTCGCCGAGCGCGGCGCGCGCGTCAACGAGGCCTTGCCGATCATCCGTCGCCTGCTCGCCGGCGAGACCGTCGACTTCGAGGGCCGCTACAACACGCTGCACGGCGTGCGCCTGCAGCCGCGCGCCGTGCAGCAGCCGCTGCCGATCTGGGTCTCCGGCCGCAAGGACGCCGCGATGCGCCGCGCCGCGCGCTACGGCGACGGCTGGATGCCCTACATGTACACGCCGGAAATGCTCGCCGATTCGCTCGCGAAGATCCGCGCCTGGAGTGTCGAGGCCGGCCGCACGGCCGAAGTCGTGCGGCCCTCGCTGTTCGCGTTCACCTGCTGCCACGAGGACGGCGCGCGCGCCTGGGCGATGGCGACGGAGAAACTCGGCGCGCAGTACGCGCAGGACTTCTCGAAGATCGCCGGCCGCTACGTCATCGCCGGCACGCCGGACGAATGCCGCGCCCGCCTGCAGGCCTACGTCGACGCCGGCGCCCGCACCTTCTTCCTGTCCTCGGCCTGCCCGCCCGACTACTGCGACACCAGCGAGGCGCTGTTCGCGCAGGAAGTCCTGCCCGCGTTCCGAAAGATCGCGTAGCCCGGGTGCAGCGAAGCGGAACCCGGGATCTTCGACCACCGACACGCCCAACCCCGGGTTGCGCGCTGCGCGCTACACCCGGGCTACGAAGAACGGGCGGGTCGCGAGGCTTCGATCGCATGGCTATTGCCGCGCGTCTGGTCGACAATGCGCCGGCTTTTCATCCGACACGGAGTACCGAACATGAAGCTGGTCCAGGGTCTGGTCTTCGCCTGCGCCTGCGGCGCGCTGCAGGGCGCGTTCGCCGCCGATGCGTTGCCCGTCGTCACCTTCGAGACGACGAAAGGCGACATCGCCATCGAGCTCTATCCCGACGAGGCGCCGCAGACGGTCGAGAACTTCCTCATCTACGTGAAGGCCGGACAGTACGACGGTACGATCTTCCACCGCGTGATCCCGGACTTCATGATCCAGGGCGGCGGCTACACGCCGGACATGACGGAGAAGGACACGCGCGCGGCGATCCAGAACGAAGCGGACAACGGCCTGAAGAACGCGCGCGGCACGATCGCGATGGCGCGCACCGGCGATCCGCACAGCGCTACCGCCCAGTTCTTCATCAACGTCAAGGACAATGCCTTCCTCGACTTCCGCAGCAAGGACGTCCAGGGCTGGGGCTATACCGTGTTCGGCAAGGTCGTCTCCGGCCTGGACGCGGTCGATGCGATCGTCGCCGTCCCGACCACGAGCTTCGGCCCGATGGGCGACGTGCCGGTCGACACCGTTCTCATCAAGTCGGCGAAGGTGAAGTGACGGCCGGCTGAAATTCCGTTATTGCCAGCGAGCACGACCCACGACCATTGCGCTCCCGCTACCCGCGCCGGATCACGAAGCACTGGTGGATGCGCGCGTTGCGCTTGAAGTCCTCGGGCAGGGTGTCGCGGCTGAGATCGTCGATGACGAGGCCGGCGAGGGCGATGCGATCGAGGCTGAAGCGGCGCAGATTGGTCGAGAACACGAGCTCGCCGTCCGGTGCCAGGCGCGCG
>JBFWSI010000688.1:0-2656 GCA_050248455.1 Gammaproteobacteria bacterium
GTGGGCGCCGTCGCCGCTCTGGCGCGGCGACACGATGCAGTCGACGCGCATCGGCTCCAGGTTCGGGCGGGTCAGCTGCAGATCGCGCTCGGTGAACGAACGATGGTCGCGGACGGCCTGGGCGACCGCGTCGAGGAACTCGAGCTGGCCCGCGAAGAGCTTCTCCAGGCACAGGCCGCGCAGCTTGTGGATGCTCGTCATCACCAGGTTCTCGGCGGCCGGATTCGCCTCGCGCACGCGCAGCTGCGCGTCGAGCTGGATGACGGCGGTCGCGAGCTGGTTCAGTACGGCAATGCCGTCGTGCTCGTTGAACATGCGTGCCCGAAGGGTCATGAGCCAATATGGTGCAATATAGCTACGAGTCCCTGTCTCCGAGTCCATCAGCGCTCGCGCTGGCCGCGAAAAGACAAGCAGTTGGCGTCATTTCGGGTCGGATTCGTGGTCGCGCCACCCGTGCCGGGGCGCTTGACGAGATAGGCTGCATGAAACGGACCAACGCGGCGCGCGGCCGCGCGCGGTCGACGCTACTCGCCCTTGGCTTTGTCCTTCGGGTCCTTCGGCTTCTTCGCGGCGCGCTGGCGTTCGAGCTGCAGGATCGAAGTCCGGTGCAGGTGGAAGCTCACGGGGGCCGAGGTGGCGAGCGGCGCATCGTCGATGCCGAGCACCACGGCCTGCACCGTGTGCGTGCCGCGATCGAGTTCGGTGATCGCGAAGTTGCTCACCGCCCCCGTTGCATAGACCGCGCCGTCGAGCAGCAATTGCAGGCGATGGCCGAACTGCTTCTGCAGCGCTGGTTTCAAGCTCACGGACACGATGAGATTGCCGCCGTTGTCGCGCAGGGTGTCGTCGTCGGCAGGATCGACGATCGCGATCTCGCGATAGGCGACCGCATTGCGCGGCAACTCCTGCGCGTGCTCGCCGCTCGTCGCCGGCATCGTGTCCTCGACCGGCTCCGGCACGCGGGCGGGCACCGTGCGCGGCTCGGGCAGTGGGATGCGAACGGCGCCGGGACGCGGCATGTCCGAGTACTCGACGTTGCCGTCCGCATCGACCGAGCGCCAGGCTTCGGCCGCCAGTGGGCCGGACAGCGGCAGGCAGAACAGCAGCAGCGTGAGCGTTGCGCGCATGCGACCGAGGATAGTCGCGCCACCTCATCGCAACAAGGCACGCAGAAAAACGCAGCCCCGCCGAGGCGGGGCTGCGTCGCGGCCGCGGGCGGATGCCCTCAGCAGCTGTAGTACATCTCGAATTCGACCGGGTGC
Source organism: Gammaproteobacteria bacterium (assembly GCA_050248455.1). GTDB lineage: Bacteria > Pseudomonadota > Gammaproteobacteria. The sequence goes on from JBFWSI010000688.1 coordinate 1,263, forward strand.
GGCGTCATGCGGAAACGCGTGACCTCGGTCATCTTCAGCTCGATGTACGCATCGATCATGTCGTCGGAGAACACGCCGCCGGCTTTCAGGAACTCGCGATCGCGATCCAGATAGTCCAACGCCATGTCTAGCGAATGACACACGGTCGGGATGTGCTTCGCCTCTTCCGGCTCCAGATCGTAGAGATCCTTGTCCATCGGCGCGCCGGGATCGATCTTGTTCTTGATGCCGTCCAGGCCCGCCATCATCATCGCGGCGAAGGCCAGATACGGGTTCGCGGTCGGATCCGGGAAACGCACTTCGATGCGGCGGCCCTTGGGATTGCTGATCCACGGAATGCGGATCGAGGCCGAGCGATTGCGCGCGGAGTACGCGAGCATGATCGGCGCCTCGAAGCCCGGCACCAGGCGCTTGTAGCTGTTGGTGCTCGCATTGGTGAACGCGTTCACCGTGCGCGCGTGCTTGATGATGCCGCCGATGTAGTGCAGTGCCGTCTCGGACAGGCCGCCGTAGCCGTCACCGGCGAACAGGTTGGTGCCGCCCTTCGCGAGGGACTGGTGCACGTGCATGCCGCTGCCGTTGTCGCCGACCAGCGGCTTCGGCATGAAGGTCACGGTCTTGCCGAAGCTGTGCGCGACGTTGTGCACGACGTACTTCAGCAGCTGCGTCGAGTCCGCGCGCTTCACCAGCGTGTCGAAGCGCGTGCCGATCTCGCACTGGCCGGCCGTCGCCACTTCGTGGTGATGGACTTCGACCGGCACCCCCATCTGCTCCAGCACGTTGCACATCGCGGAGCGGATGTCCTGCAGCGAATCGACCGGCGGCACGGGGAAATAGCCGCCCTTGATGCCCGGGCGGTGACCGGGATTACCGCCGTCCATCTTCTTCGCCGAGCTCCAGTAGCCCTCGTCGGAGTCGATTTCGTAGAAACCGCCGCGCATCTCCTGCTTGTAGCGAACGTCGTCGAAGATGAAGAACTCGGGTTCGGGCCCGAAATAGGCGGTGTCGGCAACGCCGCTGGCCTTCAGATAGGCCTCGGCGCGCTTGGCGACCGAACGCGGATCGCGCTCATAGCCCTGCCCGGTCGACGGCTCGAGGATATCGCAGCGGATGATCATCGTCTTGTCTTCGAAGAAGGGATCGATGACCGCCGTCGAGGCGTCGAGCGAGAGAATCATGTCGGACTCGTGGATGCCCTTCCAACCGCCAATCGAGGAGCCGTCGAACATCTTGCCGTCCTCGAAGACGTCGGCATCGATCTGGTGCGCCGGCACCGTGACGTGCTGATCCTTGCCGCGCGTATCGGTGAAGCGCAGGTCGACATACCTGACCTCTTCGTCTTTGATGGACTTCAGAACCGTTTCAACGGACATGCTCTATCTCCTCCAGACCTT
>JBFWSI010000689.1:0-2647 GCA_050248455.1 Gammaproteobacteria bacterium
CTGGCCCGTGGCGGGATCGATGTCGGCGAGGAAGTTGCGCAGCCCTTCGAGCAGGTTCGCGCCGCCGCTCTCGACGGTTGCGCGCAGCACTTCGGGATTGGTGAGCGCGAAATTGGTCGGCGCCATCGCATCGACGAACTGGCGGGTGTAGAACTCGATCTTCTTCGTCGTCTTCTCGTCGAGCCCGTCGGTGTCCAGGGCGAGCCGCATCAGCGTGTCGGCGTAGATGCGGTAGGTGGCGCGGATGAACTCGAACAGCGGATTCGCATGCCATTCGGGATCGCGGAAGCGCTTGTCCGGCGCGCTTCGAGCGGGCGCCTCGCGTTCGAGGCCGAAGCTCCGCTCGACGATGCGCTGCCAGGCCGCAAGTCCCTGGCGCGCCGCGTCGACCTGCGCCTGCCACAGCGGCAGCGGGTTGCCGACGAGCTTCAGGCCGAGCAGCTGGAAACTCGCGAACACGCCCATCGGATCGAAGACCGCCGGCGTGGTGCTCAGGGATTCGGCGTAGCGCGCGAGCAACGCTTGCGCCTCGTCGACGGCATGGCCCACCGCATTCCCCAGCGCGGCGGCGTCCGGCACGGGTGTCTGCGAATCGGTCGCCATGGTTTCAGTGCTTCTTTTTGGGTATGTAGAGGTCGGTGATGGTGCCGCTGAACATCTCGGCCGCCATGGCCAGCGTTTCCGACAGCGTCGGGTGAGGGTGGATCGTGAGACCCACGTCTTCGGCGTCGCAGCTCAGCTCGATCGCGAGCGCCGCCTCGGCGATCAGATCGCCCGCCGACGGGCCGACGATGCCGGCGCCGACGATGCGCTTGTCGCTCGGATCGAAGAGCAGCTTCGTGAGGCCTTCGCTGCGGCCGAGGCTCAGCGCCCGGCCGCTCGCGGCCCATGGAAACACCGCCTTCTCGACGGCGATGCCGCGTGCCGCCGCTTCGGTTTCGCTCAGGCCTACCCATGCGATCTCCGGATCGGTGTAGGCGACGGACGGGATCACGCGGGCGTCGAAGGCGACCTTGTGGCCGGCCGCGGCTTCGGCCGCGACCTTGCCTTCGTGTGTCGCCTTGTGCGCAAGCATCGGATTACCGACGATGTCGCCGATCGCGAAGATGTGCGCCTGGTTCGTGCGCATCTGCGCATCGACTGCGATGTAGCCGCGCGCATCGACCGCTATCCCCGCCTTGTCGGCGTCGAGCAATGCACCGTTCGGCCGCCGGCCGACCGCGACGAGCACGCGCTCGAAGCGCGCCTCGGGCGGCGCGCTAGCGCCTTCGAAGCTCACGAGCAGTGCGTCCTTTTCCGCCGTGACGCGACCGACTTTCGTCGCGAGATGGAGCGCGGCGAGGCGCGACTTGAGCCGTTTCTCGAGCGGCTTCACCAGATCGCGATCGGTGCCCGGAATGAGGCCGTCGGACAGTTCGACGACCGTGACCGCGCTGCCGAGCTCGGCATAGACGGTCGCCATCTCGAGCCCGATGATGCCGCCGCCGACGACGAGCAGGCGCGACGGAATGTCGGCGAGGGCGAGCGCGCCGGTCGAGTCGATCACGCGCGGATCCTCGTACGGCAGGCCGGGCAGCCGCACCGGCTGCGAGCCTGCGGCGATGATCGCCTGTTCGAAGCGCAGCTGCGTCGTCTTGCCGTCCGCGCCGGTGACGGCCAGCGTATGCGCGTCGACGAAGCGGCCCTCGCCGGTGAGGACCTCGACCTTGCGCTGTTTCGCGAGGCTCTTGAGACCGCCGGTCAGCTGAGCGACGACTTTCTCCTTCCAGCCGCGCAGCGCGCCGAGATCGATTTTCGGCGCGCCGAACGCGATGCCGTGGGCGGCCATGTCGCGGGCGTCCGCGACGACCTTGGCCGCGTGCAGCAAGGCCTTCGACGGAATGCAGCCGACGTTCAGGCACACGCCGCCGAGCGTCGGATCGCGTTCGACCAGCGTCACGCGCAGGCCGAGATCGGCGGCGCGAAAGGCCGCGGTGTAGCCGCCGGGGCCGGCCCCGAGCACGACGAGTTGAGTGGTCGACTCCATCACGTTCCTCGCACAGTCATGGGGGCAGGCCGAGTCGCTCGCTCAAGCGGGACGCGGGCGGTAGAGCACGACCACGCGCCCGATGCTCGCGACGACGTCGGCATTCAACTGCGCGGCCATGTCGTCGGCCTGCAGCACGCGTTCGGCGCGTTCGCCGGCGGGCAGGCGGACCTTGATCAGCTCGTGCGCATTCAGCGCCTCGTCGACCGAAGCGATGACCGCTGGCGTCAGTCCGCGCTGACCGACGAGCACCACGGGTTTCAGCGCATGGGCCCGGGCCTTCAATTCGCGCTTGGCGGCAGAGGTCAACACGGCCGGCGCTGTCTCCTGTGTGTCGCTTGCGATGACGGGGCGCTTGAGCAAAGCTGCGGCGCATGTTGGATTCCGGTCTCGACCCTCGTCGACACCACGACCGCGGCTCGCGGGTCATCTCGTTTCGTCCCCGCGCACGCGGGCCTGCACCGCAGAGGCATCGTAGCAAATGACCACGGCTCCCGGTATGCGCGGTGCCTGGCGCGCGCTGCGTCGGCCGCGTGCGTTTCTTCTCGTGCTGCTCGCGAATCTCGCGCAGGGTTGCCGGCTCGCCTGCGGCCTGCCGCGCCCGCGCTTCACGAGCTCGCT
>JBFWSI010000690.1:0-2645 GCA_050248455.1 Gammaproteobacteria bacterium
GGTCACGGCCGATCTGTTCCTGCTCGCGGACGCCGCGGCGCTCGCCGAGGCGATCACCGTGGCGGCGCTCTCGAACCGGCCGGTCCTGCGCCATGCGCTCGTCCGGGCCGCCCGCGCCGCCGGCCAAGCGTGGGATGCCCTCAGCGAGACGGCGACCATCCGCGCGCGCCAGGACCTCGGCGACGCGGGCATCGACCTCGAGCTGACGCTGCTGCCGCGGCGCGCGCAGGCGAGCTCCGCCGAGGCCCTGGAGACGGCGCTGCGGCTGCTCGGCGTGATCGCCGACGCCGACGACCGCCGCATGGTCGTCTTCCTGGACGAGTTCCAGGAGATCTCCGGCGGGCGCTTCGGCGACCCCGACACGGTGACGAAGATGCTGCGCGCCATCCTGCAGCGATCGTCTCGTGTCGCCGTCGTCTTCGCCGGCTCGATCGAGCACATGATGCGCCGGCTGTTCGGGCCCAGCGAGCGCGCGCTCAGCCAGTTCGGATCGTTCTTCGAGCTGGGACCGATCGCCCCGGGCGAGTGGCGCGCCGGCCTGCGACGGCGCTTGGCGCTCGACGACCGCACGATCACCGACACGGCGCTCGATCGGCTCGTGGAGACCGGCGACGGCCACCCGCGCGCGACCATGCTGCTGGCGCAGCAGGCGCACGCCCTGGCCGTCGAGGGCCTGGATCGCGAGCTCGACGACGCGATCGTGGCCGCCGCGCTGCCTCGCGCGATGCGCGGCGAGGCGCTTCGCCACCAGCAGACCCTCGAGCAGATCCGCCAGATCGGCAGTCAGGCCCAGCGGCTCGCGCAGCGTGTCGCGCTGGGCGCCGTGCTCTACGAGGGCATGCGGTCGTCGACGGCCGCGCGCACGATGGCGCGCCTGCGCGACGCGGGAATCGTCGAGCAGGGCGCGGGCCGAGACTCGTGGCGCATCGGCGACCCGCTGCTGCGGCGCTTCCTCGCCGACCTCCCGCTGCTCGGCCGCGTGGTTCTGTGAGCTGCTAGGGGTGGCGAGGGACGGCCGTGCGCACGCAAGGTCACGTCCTGAAACCTGCGTCCGGAGCCGGGCCCCCGTGCGTTGACTACTTCGGCCCGAACCGGAACCGCACGAGCGCGCCGACGGCGTGGATGCCGTCGCGCCACGTGATCTTCTTGCCCTCGTCGTACGTGCGGCCGTAGTACGAGATCGGGACCTCGTAGAGGCGCACGCCGCGGCGCAGGATCTTCGCCGTGACCTCCGGCTCGAAGCGGAAGTCGTTGGACACGAGGTGGATGGAGCGGACGAGGTCGCCGCGGAAGGCCTTGTAGCCGACCTCCATGTCGCTGATCGTCGTGTTGTAGAGCACGTTGGTCAGCAGCGACAGGAAGCGGTTGCCGAGGTAGTGCCAGAACAGGTGGGCGCGCTGCGGCTCGCCGCCGCGCAGGCGGGTGCCGTAGACGACGTCCGCGACGCCGGTCAGCAGCGGCTCGAGCAGCTTGGGCAGGTCGGCGGGGTCGTACTCGAGGTCGGCGTCCTGGATGACGACGATGTCGCCGGTCGACGCGCGGATGCCGGTGCGCACCGCCGCGCCCTTGCCCTGGTTGCGCTCGTGGCGCAGCAGCCGCGCGCCGCCGGCCCGCTCGACGATCGCGGCGGTGTCGTCGGCCGAGCCGTCGTCGACGACGATGATCTCGAGCCGCCACGGCAGCTCGGACAGCCGCGCGAGCACGTGCTCGATGGTGCGGGCCTCGTCCTTGGCGGGGACGATGACGGAGACGGTGGGGTCGATGATCGGCAAAGGCGTGGCATCGTATCCGGCGTGATCGCCCGCGTCCTCCTCGTCGCCGTCGCCGCCGTCGTGGTCGTGCTGCTGCTCATGAGCCGTCATGACGCGCAGGCCTGCGAGACCGCGCGCCACGACGTGCTGCGCGTCACCGGCGAGCTGCTGCCGGCGTCCGCGGGCCCCGCCGCGATCCAGGCCGTGCGCGACCACTGCCGCGGCTCGACCGGGCTCGTCGCCGTGGCCGGCGTGCTGCACTCGGTGGGCCGAGATCGCGAGGCGCTGCGCATCGCCCGGGAGGCGGCGCGCGAGGAGCCCGAGAACGCGACCGCGTGGGTCGGCGTGGCCATCACCGCCGATGCGGTGGGCGACGACGTCACCGCTCAGCGTGCTGCGCGACGGGCGCTGGAGCTGAGTCCGCTCGACCCGCCGCCCGTGCGGCTCGACGGCGCTTCGGGTCCTTGAGCTTGAGCGCCGGGCGCTCGACGACGTAGTAGCTGGCGGCGGAGATCGGGATGACGATCGCAAGCGTCACCAGCAGCAGCGACAGGAAGCCCGAGCCCGGCAGCCAGCCCTGCGCGCCGTGCTCGTTGAGCTCGAGCATGAACGTCGAGTGCCACAGGAAGATGCCGTAGGAGACGAGGCCGAGCCAGCCCATCCACGACAGGGCGAGGAGCTTGCGCGGCCAGCCGCCGGCCCAGTCGCCGAAGATCGCCGGCACCAGCAGCAGCGCGGCGCACAGCGCGTAGCCGAGGTGCTCGCCGAGGAAGTTCGCCTGCGTGTAGACGACGTAGAAGCCGCGGCTGAGGTCCATCTGCGTCGACACGGCCCAGAAGACGACGGCCGCCGCCAGCCACGGCGCCCACGGCCGGCGGATGATCAGCCGCATCA
>JBFWSI010000691.1:0-2643 GCA_050248455.1 Gammaproteobacteria bacterium
TCCCACATCGGCACGCTGGTCGACATGGCGGCAACGCCGCGGGCGCTCGCCCGCGCGGGAGCCCGGCATGCGGCGGCCGATCCGTCAGTCACGTTCGTAATCAGTCGGGGCGTAGCGCAGTCTGGTAGCGCACCGCAATGGGGTTGCGGGGGTCGGAGGTTCAAATCCTCTCGCCCCGACCAACTTACGACATTGACGACTCAATTCGACGCCACGCCATGAACGCCGCTCGCCTTTCACGCGCACTCTGCGCGCCGGTGCTCGCAGCGGCCGCGCTGTCGTCCGCGTGCCGGCACGAGGCGAATGCCTGGGACGCGTTCGGTCGCGGTGACTACGACGCGTCCCTGAGCAGGGCGCGCGACATCGCCAAAGACCACGACAATCCGGCAGCCTTGAACTTCGTCGGCATCCATTACTACCTCGGCACCGGCGTCGCGCGCGACTTCGCCGAGGCCGGCCGCTGGTTCGAGCGCGCGGCGCGCCTGGGCGACGCGAATGCCCAGCGCAACCTCGGCATGCTCTACCTGCGCGGGCTCGGCGTCCGCCAGAACGACTTCCTCGCCTATGCGTGGTTCACCGAAGCGGCCGAGCGCGGCAATCGGCGGGCGACGGCCTATCTCGTGCTGTTGAGCGATGCCCTCACGCCGAACCAGATGGTCAAGGCGCGCCATGCGCTGGACGGAGAAATCGGTCAACGCGCCGCCGACTGAGTCGATACACAATACGTTGCGATGCGAGACGGCTTCCGGCGTGGCCGCCGGATTTCGTTCGCTATACTGAAATCCCCGATAAGTTCTGGAGCGAGCGACAAAATCATGTGCGGAATAGTCGGCGCGGTGGCGCAGAGGCACGTAGCCCCCATCCTGCTCGAGGGGCTCAAGCGGCTCGAGTATCGGGGCTACGACTCGGCTGGCATGGCGATCCTCGGCAGCTCGCTGGAGATCGAGCGCCGGCGGGTGCAGGGCAAGGTCTCGGGGCTGGAGCAGGTGCTGGTCGAGCAACCGCTGGACGGGACCGTCGGTATCGCGCACACGCGCTGGGCGACGCACGGCGTGCCCAGCACGCGCAACGCTCACCCGCACGTGTGTCGCGATCTCGTCGCGCTCGTGCACAACGGCATCATCGAGAACCACGCCGAGCTGCGTGAACGCCAGGCCGCGAACGGCTACGAGTTCACTTCCGACACCGACACCGAGGTGGCGGTGAACCTGGTCCACCAGTACCTCGCGGCCGGGCTCGATCTGCTCGCCGCCGTGCAGGCGGCGGCGCGGGAGCTCGACGGCGCCTTCGCGTTCGGCGTCATGTGCCGGAATTCGCCCGAGCGCCTGGTCGCCGCGCGTCGCGGCAGCCCGCTCGTGATCGGGCTCGGCATCGGCGAGAACTTCATCGCGTCCGACGTCTTCGCGCTGCTGCCCGTGACGCAGCGCTTCATCTTCCTCGAGGACGGCGACGTCGCCGAGATCACGCGCGCCAGCGTCACCATCTACGACCAGCACGGCAACAGGGTCACGCGCCCCGAATCGGTGTCGAAGCTGACGCCCGACGCGGCGGAGAAGTCCGGTTACCGGCATTTCATGCTGAAGGAGATCTTCACGCAGCCGCGCGCGGTGGCGGAAACGCTCGAAGGCCGGCTCGAAAACGATCGCGTCGACGACGCGATCTTCGGCGCCGAGGCCGCGGCGATCTTCGAGCGCATCAAGGGCGTGACGATTGTCGCCTGCGGCACGAGCTACCACGCCGGCACGGTCGCGAAGTATTGGCTCGAAGGCATCGCGGGCGTGCCCTGCACCGTCGAAGTCGCGAGCGAGTTCCGCTACCGCAATCCCGTGGTGCCCAAGGACACATTGCTGGTGACCATTTCGCAGTCCGGCGAGACGGCCGATACGCTGGCCGCGCTGCGCGAGGCGAAGCGCGCGGGCTACGCGCATTCGCTGGCCATCTGCAACGTGCCCGAGAGCTCGCTGACGCGCGAGTCCGAGCTCGTGCTGATGACGCGCGCGGGCCCCGAGATCGGCGTCGCCTCGACCAAGGCCTTCACGACCCAGCTCGTCGCGCTGATGCTGCTGACGATCGCGCTCGGCCGCCGCCACCGCGTCGACGCCGCGCGCGAACGCGAGCTGGTGGCGGCGCTGCAGGGGCTGCCCGGCAAGCTCAACGCGGTGCTGGAGCTGAACGAAGCGATTACCGAGCTCGCCGAGCACTTCGTGAACAAGCATCACGCGCTCTATCTCGGGCGCGGATCGATGTACCCGATCGCGATGGAAGGCGCCCTGAAGCTGAAGGAGATCTCCTACATCCACGCCGAGGCCTATCCGGCCGGTGAGTTGAAGCACGGGCCGCTCGCGCTGGTCGATGACGAGATGCCGGTGATCGCCGTGGCGCCGAACAACGATCTCGTCGAGAAGCTGAAGTCGAATCTCGAGGAAGTGCGGGCGCGTGGCGGACAGCTCTACATCTTCGCCGACGGCAAGGTCGCGGTGACGCCGACCGCGGCGATCCACGTGATGAGCGTCCCTGCAGTGCCGGACGAGATCGCGCCGATTGTCTACACCGTCCCGCTGCAGATGCTCGCGTATCACGTCGCGGTGCTGAAGGGCGCGGACGTCGATCAGCCGCGCAATCTCGCGAAGTCCGTGACCGTGG
>JBFWSI010000692.1:0-2641 GCA_050248455.1 Gammaproteobacteria bacterium
AGAAGAGCCACCAGTATCTCGACGAAGTGCTCATTCCGTTTTTCGACCAGGCGATGGAAGGGATCAAGGATCGCGGCATCACCGAGACGGACTGCGGCCAGGGCATCGCGCAGGCGACGCTCGTCGCCTACGAGGAAGGCCTCGGCACCTGCGTGCTCGCTGCCTTTGCCGGCAAGAAGCTGCGGCGCGCGCTGCGCATGCCGGACGAATGCGAGATCCTGCTGCTGCAGACCGTCGGCTATCCGGCCGAGGATCCGACCGCCGGCGGCCAGCGTCCGAAGCTGCCGTTCGAACAGAAGTTCTCGCTGAACCGCGTCGGTGAACCCTTCCCGCGCAGTGCCGCCGTCGTCGAAGAGCTGACCCGCGCCGGCATGCTGTGCGAGACGGCGCCGCTGCCGTACCGCGCCGAAGAATTGCGCTTCCTGCAGGCGCAGTACGGCCTGAGCGAAGTCTTCGGCGACGAGATCCCGGGCATCATCCAGGCCACCGTCGCCGAGGCCGAGGAAGACAAGCGCGGCGGCTGAGCCGTCGCCGACGGTCTCGACCAGCGCCTGCAAGCACCGCCGATGAGCGCACGCCCGTACTGGAACATGGTGATGGAGCCGCTGCTCGGCAGCGAGCGCATGCGCGCGATCCAGCTCGAGCGCCTGCAGCGGCGCGTCGACGATCTGCTGACGCACGCGCCGTACTTCGCGCAGCAGCTCGAAGCGAACGGCGTGCGGCGCGGCGCGGACATCGGCAGTCTCGAACAATGGTCGCGTGCGCTGCCGCCGTTCACCAAGCAGGCATATCGCGCAGCGGTCGATGCCCGCGACAACGATATCTATCGCTTCCTCGACGATACCCTGCCGGTGCCGCTCGGCGAGCTCGTGACGATGGCCGCGACCTCGGGCACCACCGGCGATCCGCAACCCTATCCGCTGACGCGCAGCGATCTCGACGAGCTGTGGGGCGAGTTCATGCTACGCGTGCGCTGGCGCTGCGGCGTGCGGCCCGGCGATCGCGTGATCCACGCCTTCGCGCTGTCGATGTTTCTCGCCGGCGTGCCGCCCCTGCAGTGCAGCCAGGACGACGGCACCATGGTGATCCCGATCGGCGCCGAGCCCGGCGCCGCCCGCGTCCTGAAGACCGCACGCTTCTTCCGCGGCAACGTGCTGATGTGCACGCCTTCGCTCGCCGAGCACCTGATCGAGCGCGCGCCCGAGATCCTCGGCGCCCCGATCGCGTCGCTGGGCATCCATACGCTGATCTGCGGCGGCGAGCCGGGCGCCGGCATTCCCGAAGTGCGCCGACGCATCGAGCAGGCCTACGGCGGCAAGCTGTACGACTGCGGCGCCGGGCTCGGCGTGTCCTGCGCGCATCCCGAGTACCAGGGCATGCATTGGATCGGCGACGATCTCGCGATCTACGAACTGGTCGATCCCGCGACGCGCGAAAGCGTGCCGCTGCGCGACGGCGCCGAAGGCGAGGCGGTGTTCACGACGCTGGTCGGCGGCGGTTTCGGCTGGACGCGACTGTCGCTGGGCGACGTGCATCGCGTCGAAGTGTCGACCTGCCCCTGCGGCCAGAGCGGCCTGCGCTATCGGATCATCGGGCGCGTCGACGACATGCTCAAGGTGAAGGGCGTGATCGTCTACCCCGCGGCGATCGACGCCGTGGTGGCGAGCTTCATGCCGCGCGTGACGGGCGAGTTCCGCATCCTGCTCGACGAGCCGCCGCCGCGCGTCGTGCCGCCGCTGAAGCTGCGCATCGAGCGCGGCGAGGCGATGTCGTCCAAGGATCTCCCCGCGCTCGAAGCCGAGCTGGTGAGGGCGATGAAGGAGCGGCTGAAGTTCACGCCCGTCATCGACTGGGTCGAGCCCTTTGCGCTGCCGCGCAGCGAGCACAAGACGCGCTTCATCGAGATCGCCGCGAAGTAAAGTGAAGCGCAGCGCCTTGAACGCACCTGTTTATATGGGGACAGATTTATTTTTTGCCCCGAGGTGGCGTCCAGAAAAATAAATCTGTCGAGAAAGAAATGAGTCTGTCACGATTTCCCAACGGCGCTCCGAAGGGAGTTGCGGATGCTTCAACGTCAGAAAGTATCTGCAGCCCGTGTACTCATAGCGATCGTAAGAATCGATTGCCAAGACAGCCTCTAACAACTCTTCTGGAAGTTGCCCCGTAGCCATCATGCGGATGGCCTCTCTTTCAAACTGGCGAAAAACTGTCATTCGCAATCTAGCGCGCCGTTAAGCGGCGCCGGAGCGCGCCGCGCGTAGGCGTCCGCTCCAACAGATGGTTGGGCATCACCTCGCAGTGAGCGGGAATCGCTCTGGGTGGCGAATGGTTTCTAGCCCTAGGTCGATATCGAGATCTGGCCAGTAATAGTGGCCCGGCGAAGATTCAGTAACGTTTGATATCTTCCCAATGGAGGCGTCTCGGAACCAGGGGAAGTCCTCGAACGAGAGGAACAGCTCTTCGGCCCCGGCAAGCAGCCAAAGGCCATGAGCGGATACGTTCGTAACCTCAACCGCCGAAGTGGCCGTTCCAAGCGGTCTTGAGCTCATTGAAGTGCCCCTCGATGATTTCTTCAATTTCCCGGAGTTCCTTCCGGGATAGCTGATGATTCTTCGCCAGTTCAATCTCGGGTTCAAGCCAG
>JBFWSI010000693.1:0-2639 GCA_050248455.1 Gammaproteobacteria bacterium
GCGCTACGCGCCGACGCCGTCCGGGCCGCTGCACTTCGGCTCGGTGGTGACGGCGCTAGCGAGCTTCCCCGATGCGCGCGCCGCCGGCGGGCGCTGGTCCCTGCGCATCGAGACCATCGATCGCCAGCGCGAGCGGCCGGCCGCGAGCGAGGCGATCCTGCGCGGCCTCGCGCGGCTCGGCCTCGCGCGGGACGGTGCGATCGTCTACCAGGGCGATCGCCTCGCGGCCTACCGCACGGCGCTCGCGGCGCTGGAGGTGGGCGGGCTCGTCTATGCCTGCGGCTGTTCGCGACGCGAGGCCGGCGGCGGTGTCTATCCCGGCACCTGTCGCGAGCGCGCGCTCGCCCGAGTGCCGGGACGCGCGCTGCGTCTGCGCGTGCCGGCGCTCGAAGTCGAGTTCGTCGATCGGCTGCAAGGCCCCTATCGCCAGGCCCTGGCAGCGGAGTGCGGGGATTTCGTGCTGTGGCGGGCCGACGGCGATCCCGCCTATCACCTCGCCGTCGTCGTCGACGACGCCTGGCAGGGGATCACCGACGTCGTGCGCGGCGCCGATCTGCTCGATTCGACGCCGCGCCAGATCCTCCTGCAGCGCCTGCTCGGCCTGCCGACGCCGCGCTACGCGCATCTGCCGATCGCGCTGGACGCCGCGGGCCGCAAGCTCAGCAAGCAGACCGCCGACACGCGCGTCGATGCGGCGGCCCCGGCGGAAGTCCTGAGCGCTGCGCTGGCGTTCCTCGGTCAGTCGCCGCCGCCCGTGCTGCGCACGGCGACGACGGCCGACGTGCTCGCATGGGGTTGCGCGCACTGGCGGCCCGATCTGATCCCGCGCAGCTCGCGTCGCGCGCTGCTCGGTTGAGCGCGGTAGCCGCTCCTCAATCGAGCGTCGCTTTCGCCGCGGTGAAGGCCGCCTGCAGTTCCGCGTAGCTGCGCGCGACGGGGATGCGCGGGTGATCGCGGACGACGTTCTCCGGCGGCTGGAAGAACCAGCTCAGATCGGCCTCTTCGAGCATCGGCACGTCGTTGTAGGAATCGCCGGTCGCGACGACCTTGTACCGCATGGTCTTGAAGCCGCGCACGGCGTTGCGCTTCGGATCCGGCTGGCGCAGGCGATAGCCGCTCAGGCGCCCGTCGGCGCCCACGTTCAGCCGATGACACAGCATGGTCGGCAGGCCCAGCTTCTTCACCAGCGGCATCGCGAGCTCGTAGAAGGTGTCGGACACGATCGCGACCTGGTATTCGCCGCGCAGCCAGTCGAGGAAGTCGCGCGCGCCGGGCAGCGGATCCAGGGACTCGGCGGCGGCGCGCACGTCGGCGAAGCGCAGACCGCGCTCGTTCATGATGCGCAGGCGCATCTGCATCAGCTCGTCATAGTCGGGAATGTCGCGCGTGGTGGCCTTCAGCGCCTCCACGCCCGTGCGTTCGGCGAGGCCCACCCAGATTTCGGGGACGAGGACGCCTTCGAAGTCGAGACACGCGATATGCATCGGTAACGCTCCACATCTGCTACGTTACGGCCATGAGAAAGGCGCGCAGTCTAGCAGGCGAAAGCACCCTGCGCGTGTTGTGCTGCCTGTTCGCCGCCGCGTTCACCGCGGCTGCGCGCGGCGCCGACGAGGACGGCGGGCCGCGGATCACGGCGCGCGCGCTGTTCGAAGATCGGGCCCTGCTCGAGATCGACGGGCGCCGGCGCGTGCTCGAGGCCGGCCAGCGCAGCCCGGAGGGCGTGCTGCTCGTCGACGCCGATCCGCGCGCCGCGCAGATCGAAGTCGACTGCAAGGCCTACACCATCGCGCTGGATGCCAGTATCGGAACGACGTTTTCCCGCGACATCCAGCCGAAGCGCCTGTCGCTCGCGCCGGCGTCCGACGGGCACTACTACGTCGACGGCACGATCAACGGCACCGGCGTGCGCTTCGTCGTCGATACCGGAGCGTCCGGCGTGGCGATCTCCCGTCACGATGCGAAGCGCATCGGCCTGCTCTACCGCGTCGACGGCGAGCCGATGCCGGTCGAGACCGCCTCGGGCGTCGCCGCCGCCTATCGCGTCGTCTTCCGCAGCGTGAAGGCGCGCGCGATCGAAGTGACCAACGTCCCCGGCATCGTGATCGACGGCGACTACCCGACGGTCGCTCTGCTCGGTCAGAGCTTCCTCAACCGCCTCGATATGCGCCGGGAAGGCCGGCTGCTCGAATTGAAGGAGCGCTGAGCGACGCGCTGTCCGCTGGGTGGTTTCTCGCCACCGGGAACACAGCGTATTCGTAGCCCGGGTGGAGCGCGCAGCGCGTAACCCGGGATCGGCGCCCGGCGTCTTCTCATGCAGGCGAGAAGACCCGGCGCGGTGCGCGCCGAGCAGGGCCGAAAGCCTTTACGTATCGGGCATGCCCGATCCCGGGTTCCGCTACGCTGCACCCGGGCTGCGAAAACGGGGTGGCGCTCTTTCGTCCATCCGCACGCCGCCGAGCAAGTTCACGCCGGAGGTTGCTTGAAGCGCGAGCGATCCCACATCACCTCCTTGCCGAGCTCTTCGCGGGCGAGGTGGCGGCAGAGCACGAACAGCAGATCCGACAGGCGGTTCAGGTACTGCAGGACGGTGTCGCTGACGGCGTCCACGTCGGCGAGCTCGACCACCGTGCGTTCGA
>JBFWSI010000694.1:0-2637 GCA_050248455.1 Gammaproteobacteria bacterium
CGACCTTGTTGTGCGTGTCGTCGTAGTAGGCGTTCCACAGCTGCGCGTACTTCGCCATGCACGCCATCATGCGCGGCTTCACCGTGCCCATCAGGATCGGCGGTCCGCCGGCGCGCGGGCCGCGCGGCTTCAGCTCGCATTCGCGCGCGGCGTGGAATCTGCCCTGGAAGTCGACGTAGCCCTCGCGCAGCAGGCCGTGCAGGATCTGGATCGCCTCTTCGAAGCGGCTGACCTTGTGCTCGAAGTCGAAGCCGAACATGTCGTATTCGTGGCGGTGATATCCGGAGCCCAAGCCGAGGATCAGGCGTCCGCCGCTGATCTCCTCGACGGTATCCGCCATCTTCGCGAGCAGCGCCGGGTTGCGCCAGCCCATCGCCAGCACCAGCGTGCCGAGCTCGACGCGGCGCGTGATCGCCGCCAGCGCCGACAGCAGCGACCACGCCTCCCAGGCGCCGCGGCCGTTCGCCTCTCCCTCGAGCTTGTAGCTCAGATGATCGACGAGCCACAGCGAGTCGAAGCCCACGTCCTCCGCGACGCGCGCAATGTCCGCGATGTCCGTCCAGCGGCGCACGCCCGGTCCGCGCATGCCTTCGATCTGAGGCAGCATCAGCCCCACTTTCAGTCGCCCTTGCCCTGCGCTCATCGATGACCTCCGTCGTCTGCGGCGACCCGGCGCGCTTCACCCGGTCGCAATCTCCACTGCCAGCTCGCCCGTCCGCTCGCAGAGCATTCTGAACGAAGGACTGGCGCCCGCGTTCGCCCACAGGTGCGCCTGCATCGCAGCGCCGTCGATCAGCGCAGTGATGAGACGTGCCTTCTGCAGCAGCTCGCGCTCCGCGCCGTCCGCGCCGAAATGGCGCAACGCGAGCACCATCGACTTGAAATGGCGCCGATAGACTTCGCGCGACACCCCGCGGAACCGTTCGCTGTGGGTGCGCAGCAGTCTCAGCACCGGCCACAGCTTGCCGCCGAGCCCGGTGTACTCCTGGATCATCAGCATCACGAGCCGGCGCACGTAGTCCGCGAGGTCGTCCGCGTTCTCGGCGAGCGCATCCATGAAGTCGACGTTCGCATGCGACTCGGCCGCGATCACCGCCTCGATCAGATCCTCCCTGGACCTGAAGTAGTACTGCAGATTGCCCAGCTGCACGCCGGCCCGCTTGGCGACGTCCCGCAACGCAAAAGCCTCGAGGCCTTCGTCGGTCAGGATCGCCCGCGCGATGTCCAGGATGCGCGTCCGGGTCGCGGTGCCCCGCGCGCCGTTGCGACGTTTCTTCATCGGCAGCCCAGTTTTCATAAAAATAGGTCATTGACATAAAAAAGCAACGCTCCCCAGAATGCCCCCACGTCCCCCGCACGGAGATCGCGCCATGGCCAGCGTCCTGTCCTACGAGCAAGCCAGGGATTTCAATCCGATCACCTTCAGCGTCATCCGCAATCGCTTCGAGGCGATAGGCCAGGAGATGACGCTCGCGATGGAGCAGACCGCGTGGACCTCCGTGATCGCGCTGGCCCGCGACTACTCCTGCATGATCTACGACGCTCACGAGAGCGGTCCGCGCCAGGTCACGATGGCCGAATGCCTGCCCATCCACTGCAACAGCATTCGCGCGCTGCTCATCGAAATCGTCCGCACCTTCGAGAACGACATCCATGACGGCGACGTGTTCATGGCGAACGATCCCTATCGCGGCAATACCCACATCCCGGATCTGGTGACGGCGACGCCGGTGTTCGTCGACGGCCGGCACGTGTTCTGGACCGTCGCGCGCGGCCATCAGCTCGATTGCGGCGCGAGCGAGGCCTGCAGCATCGTGCCGGCGGCGCGCACGATCTTCCAGGAAGGCATCGTGATACCGCCGATCAAGATCTTCGAGCGCGGCCGCGAGCGCTACGACATCATCGCACTGTATCTCGCGAACGTGCGCTACCGGGATGCCCTGCACGGCGATCTGCGGGCGCAGATCGGCGCCTGCGGCGTCGCGCGCAACGGGCTCATCGAGCTGTGCAGGCAGTACGGGCGCGAGGAGGTCGTGCGCTACAGCGACGGCCTGATGGACTATGCAGACCACCGCGCGACGCAGCAGCTGAAGACCATTCCGGACGGCGTCTACGCCGGCACGATCTGGACCGACACCGACGGCAACGGCGCCGTCGACGTGCCGATCAGCGCGACGGTCACGAAGCGCGGCGCCGACGTCCACGTGCAGTACGACGGCGGCCCGCCGTCGACGGGCTCCTTCAACGGCACGCAGGCCGTGGTGATGGCCACCGCGACGATCCCGTTCCTCTACTACATCGACCCCGACATTCCGCACAACCACGGCGTGTTGAAGCACATCACCGCGGAAGCCAGGGAAGGCACGATCTGCAAAGGCAAGTGGCCGGCCGCGGTCGGCGGCGCGACGACCAACCCCGCCGATGCGATGCACGACGTCATCAACATTGCGATGGCGCAGGCGATTCCGGAGCTCGTGCCCGCGGGCTCGTGCAAGGCCGGGCACATGCCGAACTTCAACGGCATCGATGCGCGCACGGGCAAGGAATGGGGCTGCATGCTGTTCCAGAGCATGGGCGGCGGCGGCGGTGCAAAGGGCGCCGACGGCTGGCCGATGATCGGCACCATCGCCGGCATGG
>JBFWSI010000695.1:0-2621 GCA_050248455.1 Gammaproteobacteria bacterium
TGCTGTTCGAGACATTGCACTTCTTTTCGCTCGTGCCGCCGCAGGATTTCTTCTTCGGCCTGGTCTGGGATCCGCGCTTCACGGCCGTCGGCCGCGACGGCTCGGCCGGGCAATTCGGTCTCGTCCCGCTGCTGTGGGGCACGGTTTTCATCTCGCTGATCTCCATGATCGTGGCGGTGCCGATCGGACTGCTCTCGGCCATCTATCTGTCCGAATACGCGCACCGCAACGTGAGGGCCTGGATCAAGCCGCTGCTGGAGATCCTGGCGGGCATTCCCACGGTCGTGTACGGCTTCTTCGCGCTGAGCACCCTGGGGCCCCTGTTCCGCGACGCTGGCGCAGCCGCCGGCCTCGACGTGTCGGCGACCAGCGCGCTCACCGCCGGCGTCGTCATGGGCGTCATGATCATCCCGTTCGTCTCGTCGCTGTCTGATGACATCATCAACGCCGTGCCGCAGTCGCTGCGCGACGGATCCTACGCGCTGGGCGCCACCCAGTCCGAGACCATCAAGCGTGTCGTCGTGCCGGCGGCGCTGCCGGGCATCGTCGGCAGCGTGCTGCTGGCCGTCTCGCGCGCCATCGGCGAAACCATGATCGTGGTCATGGCCGCCGGCATCGCCGCCAAGCTGACCCTCAATCCGTTCGACTCGGTGACGACCGTGACGGTCAAGATCGTCAGCCAGCTCACCGGCGACCTTGAATTCAACAGCCCGCAGACGCTCGTGGCGTTCGCGCTCGGCCTGACCCTGTTCGTGGTCACCCTCGGGCTCAACATCTTCGCGCTGCACATCGTGCGGAAATACCGCGAGTAGTACGACTGACCGCAGCCATCGGAACCCCTGATCCGACATGACCGACTCGACCCTTCCCATGACCACCGCGGAGACGGCGCCACACCGTCCGCGCAAGATCGTGCTCGATGAAAAGCGTGTGCGGGCGCGCTATGCGGCGGAGCGGCGCTTCCGCGCCTACGGCATCGCGGCGATCGCCTTCGGCCTGTTCTTCCTGACGTGGCTGTTCGTGACGCTGATCGGACAGGGCTACGGCGCATTGCAGCAGAGCAAGCTGCGGCTTGACGTCAACCTGGACGCCGCGACGCTGGCGCCCGGCGGCAAGATCGAAGACACGGCGCTGCGGACCGCCGACTACACCGCGATGCTGCGCACCGCCTTGCGCGACAACCTCGGCATCGGCACCGATCGCGCCGAGCGCCGCGCAGCCTATGCACTGCTGTCGAACGGCGCCGACAACGAGCTGCGCCGCATCGTGCTCTCCGATCCGACGCTGATCGGCAAGACCGTGCCGGTATGGGTGTCGGCATCCGCGGACGTCGATACCTTCATCAAGGGCCAGATCTCGCGCGACCTCGCGGAGAACCAGCGGCGCATCAACGACAAGCAGGTCGCCTGGATCGACAAGCTGGTGGCTGACGGCCGGCTGCAGAAGCGCTTCAACACGGCCCTGTTCGTCAACGGCGCTTCAAGCGATCCCGAGCAGGCCGGCATGGGCGTGGCCATCATCGGGTCGATGTACATGATGCTGGTCGTTCTGCTGACCGCCCTGCCGGTCGGCGTCGCCGCCGCCGTTTACCTCGAGGAATTCGCGCCGCGCAATCGCTGGACCGATCTGATCGAGGTCAACATCAACAATCTCGCCGCGGTGCCGTCGATCGTCTTCGGCCTGCTCGGCCTTGCGATCTTCCTGAACTTCTTCGGCATGCCGCGCTCGGCTCCCGTGGTCGGCGGCCTCGTGCTGTCGCTGATGACGCTGCCCATCGTGATCATCGCCACGCGCGCCTCGATCAAGGCGGTGCCGCCGTCGATCCGCGAAGCGGCGCTGGGCATCGGCGCCTCCAAGATGCAGGTGATCACCCACCACGTGGTGCCATTGGCGCTGCCCGGCATCCTGACCGGCACGATCATCGGCATGGCGCGCGCGCTCGGCGAAACCGCACCGCTGCTGCTGATCGGCATGGTCGCCTTCGTCGTCGCCTATCCCGGCACGCCGTTCGACCCCGCCACCGCCCTGCCGGTGCAGATCTACATGTGGGCCGGCGCACCGGAGCGGGCGTTCGTCGAACGCACGTCGGCCGCCATTCTCATCCTGCTGGCGTTCCTGATCGTCATGAATGCCGCTGCCGTCATCCTGCGGCGCCGTTTCGAGCGTCGCTGGTAGGGGGATTGTTCATGAACACGGCTGCCATCACCACCAGCACAGTCGCCACCGCTCCCTTGCCGGAGCACGCGGCCAAGGTCGTCGCGCGCAACGTGAAGGTCTTCTACGGCGAGAAGGAAGCGCTGCACGGCGTCGATCTCGACATCCGGGAACGCGAGGTGACGGCGCTGATCGGCCCGTCGGGCTGCGGCAAGTCGACGTTCCTGCGCTGCATGAACCGCATGAACGATGTCGTCGAAGGCTGCCGCATCGAAGGCAGGATCGAGATCGATGGCGAGGACATCTATGACCGCCGCATCGACGTGGTGCAGCTGCGCGCCCGTGTCGGCATGGTGTTCCAGAAACCGAATCCGTTTCCCAAGTCGATCTACGAGAATGTTTCGTACGGTCCCAGGATCCATGGCCTCGCCAGCGGCAAGGAAGAACTCGACGAAATCGTCGAGGGC
>JBFWSI010000696.1:0-2620 GCA_050248455.1 Gammaproteobacteria bacterium
AGCACGCGCAGCAGCGAGCTGCCCGATCCGCTGCCGGCCGGCTGGCGCGTGCTCGGCAGCGCCGACGGCCGCACGCGCCTCGAGATCTCGGCGCCCGCCGAGCTGCGCGTCGAATCGCATCGCAAGCTCGCCGTGCAGTCCGCGGGCCAGCTGCCGACCGGCTTCGATCCGGCCGCGCTGTATGCCTCGCGTTTCCACCCCCGCGGCCTGCAGATGACCATCGTCGCGGCCTCCGACGCCGTGAAATCGGTCGGCATCGACTGGAACGCGATCACCGCGCGGCTCGCGCCGGACGCGATCTCGGTCTACGCCGCGAGCGCGATGGCCCAGCTCGATCAGCACGGCACCGGCGGCATGCTGCAGGCCCGGCTGCGCGGCGGCCGCGTCAGCTCGAAGCAGCTGCCGCTGGGCCTGAACACGATGCCGGCCGACTTCGTCAACGCCTATGTGCTCGGCAACGTCGGCTGCACCGGCGCGATCGCGGGTGCCTGCGCCAGCTTTCTCTACAACCTGCGCCTCGCGGTCGAGGACATCCAGTCCGGACGCCGCCGCCTCGCCGTGGTCGGCAATGCGGAAGCGCCGCTCGTGCCGGAAGTGATCGAGGGCTACAACGCGATGAGCGCGCTGGCGACCGACGACGCGCTGGCGCGTCTCGACGGCGGCACGCCGGACCATCGCCGCGCGAGCCGTCCGTTCGGCGAGAATTGCGGCTTCGTGCTCGGTGAATCGGGTCAGTACTTCGTGCTGTGCGACGATGCGCTGGCGCTCGAGCTCGGCGCCGACATCTACGGCGCGGTGCCGGACGTCTTCGTCAATGCCGACGGCTACAAGAAATCGATTTCCTCGCCCGGGCCCGGCAACTACATCACGCTCGCGAAGGCGGTGGCCGCCGTGCGCAGCCTGCTCGGCGAAGACGCCGTGCGCACGCGCAGCTTCATACAGGCGCACGGCTCGAGCACGCCGCAGAATCGCGTCACCGAGTCCCGCATCTTCGACGAAGTCGCGAAGGCCTTCGGCATCCGGGCCTGGCCCGTCACCGCGATCAAGGCCTTCGTCGGCCACTCGCTCGCGCCGGCGAGCGCCGATCAGCTCGTCAGCACGCTGGGCGTGTTCCGCGACGGCATCCTGCCCGGCATCAAGACCACGCATGCCGTCGCCGCGGACGTGCATCGCGAGCGGCTCGACATCGTGCTGAAGGACCTCGAGCTCGGCGAGCGCGCGGACATCGCCTTCCTGAATTCGAAGGGCTTCGGCGGCAACAACGCGACGGGCGCGATCCTCTCGCCGGCCGTCGCGCTGCGCATGATCGAGAAGCGCCACGGCGCGAAAGCGATGCAAGCCTGGCTGGGCCGGCTCGAGACGACGCGGGCCGCCGCCGCGGCCTGGGACGAGGCCTGCTGTCGCGGGCCGATGCAGACGATCTACCGCTTCGGCGACGATCTCGTCGACGAGAACCAGATCGCGATCGACGCGCACTGCCTGCGCCTGCCCGGCATCGCGAACGCGGTCGATCTCGATCTGCCGAACCGCTACGAGGACATGACATGAGCACGCCCCCGGACGGCCGCGGCCGCGGCGATGCCGACGACTGCTTCGTCTGCGGCCGGCACAATCCGATCGGCCTCAGGGTCGCCTATGCGATGGACGGCGAGATCTGCCGCGGCCGCTTCACGCCGGGCGAGCACCACGGGGGCTTCGATCGCATCACGCACGGCGGCATCGTCTTCAGCGTGCTCGACGACGTGATGGCGAACTGGCTGTTCCTGCAGGGCGCGCGCGCCTTCACCGCGAAATGCGAGATCCGCTATCGCCAGCCGCTGCCGATCGGCACCGAGATCGTGCTGTCCTGCCGCCTGAAGCAGCGCAAAGGCCGGCTGATGCAGCTCGAAGCCAGCGCCGAGCGCGTCGACGACGGCAGCACCGTCGCGACCACCGAGGCGAGCTTCATGGTCGACGACTTCGGCCGCCTGCCGCCGGCATGAGCGAAACGCCGCGCGCCGACGCGCCGACGCCGACGCGCTGCGCGCGCTGCGGCAAGACCTTCGGCTGCGGCGCGCGGATGGACGCCTGCTGGTGCCAGCAGCTGCCGCCGCTGGACCCCACCCGCATCACGGGCGACCTGGGCTGCTACTGTCCCGACTGCCTCGCCGCGCTGGTCGCCGAACAGCGGCAGCCGCACTGAGGCACACACGATGTGGTTCGCGCGGGACAAGCTCATCCGCTTCAATCACTGCGATCCCGCGGCGATCATTTTCTACCCGCAGTATTTCGTGCTGTTCCACGAGCTGATGGAAGACTGGTTCAACGAGGCGCTGGACACGAACTACGGCGACTACATCCGCAGTGCGCGGCTCGGCGTGCCCGCGGTGCGCGCCGACTGCGAGTTCCTGAGCCAGAGCCGTCTCGGCGACGTCGTGCGCTTCCAGCTCGAGCCCGTGCATCTCGGCAACAGCTCGCTGTCATTTGCCGGCGAGGCGTGGGGCGGCGAAGAACTCCGCGCACGTGCCAAGATCACCGTGGTGCAGATGTCGCTCGACAGCCGGCGCGCCGTGCCTTTCGACGACCGCCTGCGCGCGGCCATCGCGCGCTTCCTGCGCGACGGCCCGGGATGAGGACGCGG
>JBFWSI010000697.1:0-2613 GCA_050248455.1 Gammaproteobacteria bacterium
CCGTCGGCGCCCTCGCCCTCGACGCGCTTCATTTCCAGCAGCTCGCGCTGCTGGTAGTAGTGCGAGTCGGTGCCGACGCCGCGCGACTCCGGCTTCTCCTCGAACTTCGTCTCGCGCATCAGCCGCAGGCCCTTCAGCGCCTTGCGCGGATCGTCGCTGCGATCCTCGTCGAGCACCCAGTGTCCCGTCAGCGACGGACTGCCCGCCGCGACCGGCGGCGCGACGCCGGCGGCGCACAGCAGGACGACGAGGCCGAACGGGGAGACGAGGGACTTCGCGAGACTCATGGGCGGCTTCCGAGCGAACGACACGGCGCGCAGTCTACGGCAGTGCGCGGCAAATGGCTGCCGCGCCGGAGGTGCCGCGCGGCGCCGCGTGACGAGCGCCGCGGCGATCCGGTATCGTCCGGCCGATTCCGCTTTCCGGTCCGTTCCCATGCAAGTCGTCACTCCTGCCGCGGCGATCGCCGCGATCCCCGACGGTTCGACCGTCGTCATGCCCGGCGGCTGCGCCGAGCCGCTCGCGCTCTACGAGGCCTTCGCCGCCGGCATCGAGCGCTTCAGCGCGCTCACCGTCTGCTCCGGCTTCGCGTTCGGACGCTACGGCTATCTCGCACGCGGCCTGGGCACGCATTTCCGCTTCGTCACCTGGCAGGCTTCCGCGCAGCTGCGGGCACTGTTCAAGGAGAACGACCCGCGCAAGATCGGCTTCGTGCCGCTGCGGCTCGGCGACGTCCATCGCGTGATCCGCCGCGGCGGCCCGATCGAGCCCGACGTCGTCGTCGTGCAGACCTCGCCGCCGACGCCGCAGGGCGACGTCAGCCTCGGCATCTCGGTCGGCGCCTTCCCGGACTTCATCGCGAGCGCGAAGCTGGTCATCGCCGAATTCAATGCGAACATGCCCGTCACCGCCGGCGACAGCCGCATTCCGCTGTCGCGCATCGATTACGCGACCGAGTCCGCGACGCCGCTGTGCAGCTATCGCACGCCGCCGGCGCAGGAGCGCGATCGGCGCATCGTCGAGCACGTGCTCGAGCTCGTGCCGGACGAGGCCTGGGTGCAGCTCGGCATCGGCGCCGTGCCCGATCGCGTGCTGAGCCGTCTCGGCGAGAAACGCGGCGTGCAGCTGTTCTCGGGCCTGCTGACGCGCGGCCTGCAGGATTTCGTCGAGGGCGCCCGCCACGATCCGCAGATCGTCGTCGGCGAGCTCGCCGGCGATCAGGCGTTCTACGACTGGTGCGGCCGCACGCCCGCGGTGAGGATGGCACCGACGCGCGTGACGCACGACGTGCCGCGCGTCGCCGCGCTGCCGCGCTTCGTGTCGGTCAATTCCGCGGTCGAGATCGATCTGCAGGGCCAGAGCAACGGCGAGACCCTGGGCGCGCTGCAGATCAGCGGCGTCGGCGGCGCGATGGACTATGTCGAGGCGGCGACGATGTCCGCGGGCGGGCTGTCGATCATCGCGCTGCCGTCGACGACCGAGGACGGCAAGCATTCGAAAATCGTCGCGCGGCTCGCGGCCGGCGCGCCGGTGACGACGCCGCGCTTCGCGATCGACGTCGTCGTCACCGAATACGGCGTCGCGCGCCTGCGCGGCAAGGAGCTGTTCGCGCGCGCCGAAGCGCTGATCGCGATCGCGCATCCCGAGTTCCGCGACGCGCTCGCCAACGGCCTCGGCTGAGGCGCTCATCTGCAGAGGATTGCATCATGATCAAGTCGGTCGTCGTCTTCCGCCGCCAGCCCGGCATGTCCGTCGAGGATTTCGCGCATTACTGGGAGCACCGGCACGGCCCGATCGTCGCGCATCTGCCCGGCCTGCGGCGCTACGTGCAGTCGCAGACGCTGGCCTCGGCCTATGCGCGGCTCACGCCGGCCTGCGATGGCGTCGCCGAGCTGTGGTTCGACGACACGCAGGCGCTGCGCGCGCTGGCCGGCACGCCCGAATACGCCGCCGTGCTCGCCGACGAGGCGAACTTCATCGATCCGGCCTCGCGCATCGAGATCCTGACCGAGGACATCGTGATCAAGGACGGCCCGCGCCCGCCGCAGGGCGTGAAGAGCATCGAGCTCGTGAAGAAGCGCCCGGATTTGACGCCGGAGGCCTTTCACCGCCACTGGGAAATCGTGCACGGCCCGCTGGGCGCCTCGATTCCGCAGGTGCTGCGCTACGTGCAGAGCCACACGCGCCTCGGCGCCTATCGCGACGGCCGGCAGCCGCCGCTCGACGGCCTCGCGCTGACCTGGTTCGTCGACACGCAGGCGATGCGCGCGTCCGCGACCACGCCGCAGTACGCGACGACGCGCGCCGACGAGCACAACTTCGTCACCGAGCCGCTGGACTTCGTCATCGCGCGCGAACGCGAGATCGCGCTGCCGGGACGCTGAGGTGGGCGCGAAGCCGCTCGCCGCCTCGCTGCTCGCCGCCGTGCTCGACGCCGTGCCCGTCGCGCGGCTCGCGCTGCGCGATCTCGACGACGAGCCCGAGGCGCTGCCGATCGTCTTTGCCCGCGCCGCCGACGCGCTGTGGATGCCGATCGACGGCAAGCCCAAGCGCAGCGGCGCCTCGCTCGGCCGCCTCGCCCGCCTCGAACGCGCGCCGAAGGTGATGCTGGTG
>JBFWSI010000698.1:0-2610 GCA_050248455.1 Gammaproteobacteria bacterium
GACCGGGCCCTGACCTTGACCGTGATGACGCAGGTCTACGTCAGTCGGGCGCGCCTTGCGATCATGCTGCGCGAGCTGCAGACAGCCCGGAGCTACGCGGCGACGCAGGCCAGCCTGCTTCGTCACATCCGCGCCGAGCATGCCGAGGGCCGCATCAGCGAGCAGACGCTGCTGCGTGAGGAACTCAACGACGTCGTCGGTCAGGTCCGCAAACACCTCGCTTCGGCGAATGTCGAGAGTGCGCGGGCAGCCGTCGCTGCCTCCATCGGCTCCGATCCGCCGGATTACGGCGAGGCAGGCGAGCTGGAGCCGGGCAATGCCTCGGCCTGGCGTGCTCGCGTCGTCACCGCTTCTCACGGGAAGCGGTGAGCATGCGCGCCGACGTGATGCCACTGCTTCGACCGGCGCGTCGCACGCGAGCGGGCTCCCAACGGTCGAGCGCGGTGTGCGTTGCCATCGCCTGGACGCTGGTCGCCGCGCTGGCGGTGTCGGGCGGGGCGGCGCTTGCCGACGATCTGCCGGTGCGCGGCGTGGTCAAGGCGGTGAACAAGGCTGCCCTCTCGACCGACATCGCGATGCGTGTGCTGCGTCTGCCGTACCGCGAGGGGCAGCGCTTCAAGGCGGGCGACGTGCTCGCCGCTTTCGACTGCCGGCGCCAGGAGGCGGAGTTGGAGGCGGCCCGGGGTGCATTGCGCGAGGCCGAGCTGAACGCGGCAAGCAGCCTCAGTCTCGATCGCCGCAAAGCCATCGGGCGGTTCGACGTCGAGATCGCGCAGGCGCGGCTCGACAGGGTGCGCGGAGAGCTCAAGGGACTGGAGGCGCGCGTCGACGACTGCACGATCGCCGCGCCCTTCAACGGCAGGGTAGCCGAGCGGGCGGTGCAGGTGCGTGAGTTCACGACGGCGCAGCGGCCTTTCCTCGGAATCATCGAAGACGACAATTACGAGATCGAACTGATCGTCTCGTCGGCGGCCATGACACGCATTTCAGTCGGCCAGCCGATCATGTTCCGTCTCGACGACATGCCCGACGCTCCAGTGCACGCCGTCGTGACGCTCGTTGCAGCGGTGGTCGATCCGATCAGCAAGACCGGCAAAATCGTTGCGGCTGTGCGGGCGTCGCCACCGGAGCTGGTTGCCGGCATGAGCGGAACCGCGAGCTTCGGCGGTTCGCAGAAATAGGATCGGATGCGATGGCCGCAGCGACGGGACAGACCTCTAGCGAGCCGCGCCAGAGGGCGGCGGCCAACGTCGCGGGCATGTCAGGCGAGACCACACGCCTGCAGGCCTTCGCCCAGATGCTCAAGATCGAATCGGAGGCACGGCGCGCGCGTTCGGCGGCGGAGCTCGATGCGCTTGCCGTCAATGACGGCCAGCGACTGCTCAGATCGCGTCAGGCCTTCGTCGTCGAGCACGGCAGGCGCGGGTGTCGAGTAGCTGCGGCCTCGTCCCTCACCGTGATGGATGCCACCTCACCGATGATCGATTGGGTGATCGCGATCGTGCGTCGGCTCGGCAAGGAGAAGGAACTTGCGCAACAGACCGAGTTCTCCTTGCCCGGCTACGCGCCGGCCGATGACGAGTTGACGCGACAATATCCGTTCCGCGACGTGCTGTGGCAGCCACTCTGGTCGCCGACCGGCCGCTCTTGTGTCGGCGTGCTGTACTTCCGTCATGCGCCGTTCAACGAGGCGGAGCGTTCGATCGCTGCGCGTCTCGCGGAAACATTCGGGCACGCCCGCGCTCTGCTTGCCGCCACCGGGGTGCGCGTGAGTTCGACGCGACCGCGCTGGCTCGTCACCGTGTCCGCCGCGCTCCTCGTCGCCGTTGTCGGCGCGATTCCTGTCCCGATCGCCGTGCTGGCTCCTCTGGAGGTTTCCCCGCGCGACGCCGACGTCGTGGCGATGCCGGTCGACGGAATTGTCGACAAGGTACTCGTGCGCCCGAATGCGACTGTCTCGGCCGGCACGCCGCTGATCCGTATTCAGGATACCGTGCTGCGTAACCGCGCTGAGATCGCGGCGCGTGAGGTGGAGGTTGCCGCGGCGCGTCTCGAAAAGGCGACCAGCCTTGCATTCAGCGATATGCGTGGTCGGGAGGAACTCGGGATCGCACGCGCAGAGCTGGCGCTCAGGCGGGCAGAGCACGCATACGCGCGGGAACTCCTGGACCAGACGCTCGTCAAGGCCGAACGGGCCGGCATCGTCGTCTTTTCGGACCCGCGCGAACTCGAGGGCAGGCCGTTGACAACGGGCGACCGCCTCATGCTGGTGGCGCGAGAAGGTGACGTGGAGCTCAAGATCTCGCTGCCGGTCGCCGATTCGATCGTATTGAAGCGCGGCCTGCCGGTGAAGGGCTTTCTCGATTCGAATCCTCTCGATCCGGTCGGGGCACGCATAACTTCAATCGACCGCCATGTGCGAGTCGATGAGACGCAGGTTGCCTCCTTTCGCGTCACGGCGCGTCTCGTCGACGAAGCCGCGCGCCTGACGATCGGCGCACGCGGCACTGCGCAGATCCAGGGTGAGCGCGCGCCGCTCGCCCTCTATCTGTTCCGGCGACCGCTGACGTACGTCAGACAATGGATCGGCTGGTGATGGGCGCGTCGGCC
>JBFWSI010000699.1:0-2610 GCA_050248455.1 Gammaproteobacteria bacterium
GGTTCGTACGCATCGCGCGGCAGGATGAGGACCGCGATATCGCCGGCGACGAATGCAGTGTCCGCATCGGGAAAGACGATGCTGCCGTCGCGCACGATCGCCGCGCACGAGGCGCCCGGACCGATCGCCTTGCGCAGGACGTCCGCCGGACGCGCGTCGATACAGCGTGCGCCGGGTTCGACGCGAAGCTGGATGTACTCGTGCGTCACGCGTCCAGGGACGCGCAGCTCGTGCCGCTCGAACGGCACGTCAGCGCGCGGGACTTCCACGCGAAGCCATCTGGCCGCGAGCCCGATCGTCGAGCCCTGGACGAGCAACGAGAAGAGCACGACGGCGAACGTCACGTCGAAGAGCGTCGACGAGTTTTCGAGTCCCATCACGACGGGAAAGATCGCGAGCACGATCGGAACCGCGCCACGCAGGCCGACCCACGAGATGAAGGCCACTTCGCGCGCGGGAAAGCGGAACGGCAGGAGGCAGAGCCACACCGCGAGCGGTCGCGCGACGAGCATGAGAAACGCCGCGATCGCGATGGCAGGTGCCACGTCGCCCAGCATGTGACTCGGCGTCACGAGCAGGCCGAGGACGAGGAACATGCCGGATTGCGCGAGCCAGGCGAGGCCGTCCATGGCGCGCAACACGTGCTCGGTCGCGTGCGTCGGTCGATTGGCGATGGTGAGTCCAGCAAGGTAGATCGCAAGGAAGCCGCTGCCGCCGACGAGGTTCATCGCGCCGAAGAGCGCGAGCCCGCCGGAGACGACGAGCAATGCATAGAGCCCATCGACGAGCCGCGTGCGCTCGAGCAGTGCGGCGAGCAGCCATCCGCCGGCGATGCCGCCGAGCGCGCCGATGCCGAGCTGCTGCACGAATTGGACCGCAAGGAAACCGGCGCCCGGCCCCGAGTCCGCCTTCAGCCAGTCGACCATGACGACCACGAGGAAGATCGCCATGGGGTCGTTCGCACCCGATTCGATCTCGAGCGTCGCCTCGACGCGGTCGTTCAGACGTCGACTGCCGTGGCGCAGCGAAGAGAACACCGCGGCGGCGTCGGTGGACCCGACGATGGCGCCGAGGAGCAACGCGTAGCGCCAGTCGAGGTCCAGCAGCAGCCATGCGCACAGACCGACGACGCCTGCGGTCGCGAGCACACCGAGCGTGGCGAGCGACAATGCCGGCTTGAGCGCGACGCGAAACGTCCGCATGTCCGTGCGCAGCCCGCCGTCGAGCAGGATCACGGCCAGCGCGAGGTTGCCGACGAGGAAGGCGGTCTCGTAGTCGTCGAAGAGGATGCCGCCAGGGCCGTCCTCGCCGGCGAGCATGCCGACGCCGAGGAACACGAGCAGCAGCGGAAATCCGAAGCGCGTCGACACGAGCGTCGCGAGCACGCTCGCGAACAGCAGCAGGCCACTCAGCAGAAACAGCGCGTTCGGCGACATGGGAGATGCGAACTCGCGAGGGATCCGCCCCTCGGTTCAGCGCATGGTAGTCACAACGGCATGCGGCCGGAATTCGGATGAATCGAGGTTCGACGGACACGCGGCGCGAGCCGCGCCCGTGACGATCGGCCTTCGCATCGAGTCGATTGCGTCGTGCCAGTCGCGCTGCGTCAGGTCAGAGGCTGCACGCCGAGAGACGCGGTTGGCGCCGGATGTCGATGGTGAGCAGATGATTGTCCGGCACGGGCGTCCAGCCCTCGTCCCTCGAGAGCGGCTCCGATGCGACGAGGACCGCGCTGCCCGAACCCGGGCGCATCGTGCACACGCCGTCGACGCAGTCGTATTGCCGGCCGCCGATGAAATAGAGGCTCTCGGGACACTCACCGTCGCTCGCGATGCGCGAGATCACCGCCGAGTGGCCGTCGGTGACCGCGAGGTTGAGGAACGCGTCGTGTGTGGTCCCGAGTCCGGCGCGGAGATCCTTCAACGTGTCGATGGTGGTGCGCATCGCGGTCTCGAGGCGCGACGCGCCTTCACCCGGGGCTGCGCGGTAGCTGTCGATGAAGAGCGCGAAGATGTGCTCGGAATCGGTCGACCCCTTGATCCAGCCGAACGCTTCGTCCGAGAGACGGGCGATCAGCGCGCGGCGCAGCTCGCGAAAGCCGCCGAGGTCGCCGTTGTGCATGAAAGCGAGGTCGTTCCAGACGAACGGGTGGCAATTCAGCTGGGTGACCGGCAGCCCGCTCGAAGCGGCGCGCACGTGCGCGAGGATGCAATCGCTCTTCACGACGCGGGCGACGTTGAGCAGGTTCATGTTGTTCCAGGCGGGCGTGATGTCCTTGAACACGGCGGGCGCGGCCGACAGCGCGTGGACGTACCACGCGACGCCGAAGCCGTCGCCGTTCAACGGCTCCTCGCGCTCGTGACTCATGAAGCTCTGGTGGATGAGCGAGTGGCTCGGCTCGGTGACGAGGGAGCTCACGGTGATCTCGGGACCGAGGTAGACGACGAACCGGCACATGGAGGTGTCCGCACGGGAAGGCCGCTCAAGTATAGAGGGGCGGCGTTATGATCGGTCCAATGCGACATCCGTCCGGGGACATGGACACGCGATGCTGACGCTCTCGGTCCTCGACCAGAGTCCCATCCGGCGCGGCGCCACGCCCGCGGAGGC
>JBFWSI010000700.1:0-2608 GCA_050248455.1 Gammaproteobacteria bacterium
GCGATCGATGTGCGGCACGTGGCCGGCGGTCGACAGCGTCACGCGCTTGCGGCCGAGGTTGTAGGCGTGATCGTCGAGCATCAGCCGCATCGCCGGCACCACGTTGTCGAAGTTCATCAGCGGCTCGCCCATGCCCATCATCACGACGTTCGTGATGCGGCGTCGGGTCTTCGGATGCTGGCCGAGATGGCGCGCGGCGATCCACACCTGGCCGATGATCTCGCCGACGCCGAGATCGCGGCTGAAGCCCTGCTTCGCCGTCGCGCAGAAGCTGCAGTTCATTGCGCAGCCGGCCTGCGAGGACACGCACAGCGTGCCGCGATCCATCTCCGGGATGAACACCGTCTCGATCGCGTTGCCGCCGTCGACGCGCAGCAGCCACTTCAGCGTGCCGTCCGCGGATTCGTGGACGCTGACGATCTCGGGCAGGCGGAGGTCACCGAGGGCCGCGAGCTTCTCGCGCAGCGCCTGGCCGAAGTTCGTCATCCGCGCGAGGTCCAGCACGCCCTGCTGGTGCACCCACTTGATGAACTGCGTCGCGCGATAGCCGCGCTCGCCGTGCGCGGCGAGCAGCGCCGCGAGCGCGGCGCCGTCGTAGTCGAGCAGATTGCGACGCGGCGACTCCATCGGTCGTGTCAGCGCGAGCAGATCTCGCTCGCGGCGAAGAAGAACGCGATTTCCTCGCGTGCGGTTTCCGGCGCATCCGAGCCGTGGACGGCGTTCTCGGAGATGTCCTTGCCGAACTCGGCGCGGATCGTGCCGGGGGCGGCCTTCTTCGGATCGGTCGCGCCCATCACTTCGCGGTTCTTGAGGATGGCGTTCTCGCCTTCGAGCACCTGCACGAGGATCGGGCCGGAGGTCATGAAGTCGACGAGCTCCTGGAAGAACGGACGCTCGCGATGGACGGCGTAGAAGAGACCGGCCTGCTCGGCCGAGAGCTTCATCATCTTCGCGGCGACGATGCGCAGGCCGGCCGCTTCGAATTTGGCGAGGATCGCGCCGATGTGGTTGTCCTTGACGGCGCTGGGTTTGACGATGGAAATGGTGCGTTCGATGGCCATGACCGGGAGGTCTCCTGGAGATTGGGCATAAGGCATTGAAAAAGCGGGCTGTATTATATTGGCTGCCGTGCAATAAAGCACGGCGCGCGAGGGCCGCTCGGCGATCGGGCGAGGCCGGCACTGTCGGCAGTCCGCGCAGGCGACGGGCGCAGGCGCCCGCTCAGTACAGTCCGGTCTCCAGGCGGGCAGCCTCGGACATCATGTCCGAGTGCCACGGCGGATCGAAGGTCAGCTCGACGTCGACCTCGCTCACGTGCGGTACTTCGCTGAGCTTGCTGCGCACGTCGTCGACGAGGATCGGGCCCATGCCGCAGCCGGGGGCCGTGAGGGTCATGTCGATCTCGACGCGATTGCCGCCGTCCGGCAGCGGCACGATCTCACAGCGGTAGATCAGCCCCAGTTCGACGATGTTGATGGGGATTTCCGGGTCGTAGCAGGTGCGCAACTGATCCCAGATCAGGCCCTCGTCGACGCGGCCGCCGGCGCGTGCCGCCGTTTCGGGGGATGCCGGCCCGGCGCTGCGCTCCATGCCGAGCGCATCGACGTGCTCGGCCGAGATGCGCGCCAGGTTGCCGTGGACGTTGACCGTCACCGAGCCGCCCAGCGCCTGCGTCACGAACACCTCGGTGCCCGCCTTCAGCGTCACCGGCGTGCCCTCCGGGATCAGCACGGCCGGGCAGTCCCGGGCCAGCGCGACTGGGGTGCGGACGTCGATCGAGGCGTTCATGACGGTGGCTCCGGACTCAGCTCAGGATGTCGCGCGCTTTCGCCAGGGCGCTGACGAAGCGATCGACGTCCTCGAAAGTGTTGTACAGCGCGAACGAGGCACGGGCGGTCCCGACCAGGCCGTAGTGCTGCATGACGGGCATCGCGCAGTGATGGCCGGTGCGGATCGCGACGCCCTGGCTGTCGAGCAGCAGGCCCAGGTCCTGCGGATGCAGGCCGTCGATGACGAAGGACAGCACCGCTGCCTTCTCGCGCGCCGTGCCGACCAGCCGCAGGCGCGGAAACTCGCGCAGCGCCGCGGTCGCCCGCTCGAGCAGCGCGTGCTCGTGCGCGATCGCGGCCGCGAAGTCGAGGCCCGCGAGCCAGTCGAAGGCGGCCTTGAGCCCGATGGCGCCGGCGATGTCCGGCGTGCCGGCCTCGAACTTGTACGGGATGTCGTTGTACTCCGTGTGCTCGAAGCTGACGGTCTTGATCATGTCGCCGCCGCCCTGCCACGGCGGCATCGCTTCGAGCAGCGCGGCTTTCGCGTAGAGCACGCCGATGCCGGTCGGGCCGAACAGCTTGTGGCCCGAGAACGCGAAGAAATCGCAGTCCAGCGCGCGCACGTCGACCGCTGCGTGGGCGACGGACTGCGCGCCGTCGACCAGCACCTTCGCGCCGGCGGCGTGCGCCCGCGCGACGATGCGCGCGACCGGGTTCACCGTGCCGAGCGCGTTCGACACGTGGCCGATCGCGACGAGCGTCGTGCGCGGCGACAGCTGGCTTTCGAAGACCGCCATGTCGAGCTCGCCGCGCTCGTCGATCGGCACGACCTTCAGCAC
>JBFWSI010000701.1:0-2607 GCA_050248455.1 Gammaproteobacteria bacterium
GCAAGGACCGCTGATGAGTCCCCTGCCGCCGAGCTTCACGCATTTCGCCGTCGCGCTCGACGGTCCCGTTGCGCGCATCGACTTCAATCGCCCCGAACGCGCCAACGCGCTGACGCTCGCGATGTGGCACGAGCTCGGTGCCGCCTTCCGCTGGGCCGACGCGAGCACCGCGGTGCGCGTCGTCGTGCTCGCGGGGCGCGGCCGTCATTTCAGCGCGGGCATCGATCTCGAGTTCCTCGCCGAGCTGCGCGCGGGTCTCGGTGAGGCCGGTCCCGGCCGCCAGCAGGAAGCGCTGCGCGAGACCATCCTCGGCCTGCAGGCGACGGTCACGGCGATCGAGGACTGCCGCAAGCCCGTGATCGCGCAGATCGCCGGGGCCTGCATCGGCGGCGCCGTCGACATCGCCTGTGCCTGCGATCTGCGCTACGCGAGCGCCGATGCGCGCTTCTCGGTGAAGGAGCTGGATCTCGCGATCGTCGCCGATCTCGGCACGCTGCAGCGCCTGCCGCGCCTCGTCGGCGACGGCGTCGCGCGCGAGCTCATCTATACCGCGCGCGAATTCGGCGCCGAGGAAGCGGCGCGCATCGGCTTCGTCAGCGCCGTGCTGCCCGATGCCGCGGCCCTCGCCGCGCGCGTCGCGGAAGTCGCTGCGGCGATCGCCGCGAAGTCGCCGCTCGCGGTGCGCGGCGTCAAGCACGCGCTCGCCTACAGCCGTGAGCACGGCGTCGCGGACGGCCTCGCGCAAGTCGCCGCGCTGAACGCGAGCCTGCTGCTCGCGCCCGACGTCGCCGAGGCCGTCGCGGCCCACGTCGCCCGGCGGCCCGCGCGTTTCGACGATTAGCGCCGCCGGCCGCGAGGCCGGGCCGCTGCGTTCATGAGCGATCGCGTGTTGCTGTGGCTGGTCGCGGGCTATCTGAGCCTGCAGCCGCTGTCGACCGATCTCTACCTCGGCTCGCTGCCGCATCTCGCACATTACTTCGGCGTCGGCGTGCCGGCCGCGCAGGCGACGCTGACCGTCTTCGTGATCGGCGTCGGCGTCGCGCAGCTGCTGGCCGGACCGCTCGCCGATCGCTATGGGCGCCGGCCGATCGCCGTCGGCGGCTGCCTCACCTACGTGATCGCGAGCGTGCTGTGCGCGCTGGCGCCGTCGATCGCCACGCTCGTCGCCGGCCGCCTGCTGCAGGCGCTGGGCTGCTGCAGCGTGATCGTCGCCGCGCGCGCGATCATCCGCGATCGGCACGATCCCGCGCAGGGCGCCGCGGTGATTGCCCGCGCGAGCAGCATCCTCGCCTTCGTGCCGCTGTTCGGCCCGATCGTCGGCGGCTATGCGCAGGTGTGGTTCGGCTGGCGCGCCGCCTTCGTGATCCATGCGGTGTGCGCGTCGCTGCTGCTCGCCGCCACCCTGCGCTGGCTGAGCGAAACGCATCCGACGCCCGATCGCCACGCGCTGCATCCGGGCCGGCTGCTCGGCGCCTATGCCGACATCGCGCGCAGCCCTGCGTTCTGGGCCTATGCGCTGCCCGGTGCCCTGACCTATGCGGCGATCTTCGTCTACATCGCAGGCTCGTCCTTTGCCTTCATCGAGGTGCTGCACGTGCCGACCGAGCGCTACGGGCTCTGTTTCGCCTTCGCCGTCTGCGGCTACCTGCTCGGCACCCTGGCCTGCCGCCGGCTCATTCCGCGCCACGGCCTGCCGCGCGTGCTGCGCGTCGGCACTGCGCTGACCCTGCTCGGCGGCGGCGGCCTCGCCGTGGCGGTATACGCCGGCATCGCGCACTGGGCCGTGCTGCTCGCCGCGCAGTTCCTGGTGATGACGGCCCACGGCCTGAACCAGCCCTGCGCCCAGGCCGGCGTCGTCGGTCCCTTCGCCGCGCGTGCCGGCACGGCGGCTGGCCTGTTCGGCTTCCTGACGATGACGATCGCGCTCGCCGTCGGCACCCTGCTGGGCCTGCTCCACGACGACACCCTGCGACCGCTCGCGCTGCTGTCGGCGGCCGTCGGCGTGCTCGCCTTCGGCGCCGGGCGGTTGCCGCGCTGAGGCGCTTCAAGTCACCGCGATTCCATGCCGCTAACCGTGTATTCGCAGCCTGCGCATGTCCTCGGGGGATCAATGAGTCATTTCCGCAATCTCGGCGTCGCTGCAAAGCTCGGCGTCAGCTTCGCCGCCCTGTGCGGCCTCATCCTGCTGTGCGGCCTCGCCGGGCGCTACGGCGTCCAGCGCATGGCCGACGGGCTCGACGAAGTCACGGGACCGGCCTGGGCCACGGCCCACAGCGGCATGGAGGCCCGGATCGGCGTCCAGCGCGAAATCATTGCGATCCACCACCTGCTCAATCCGAACCGCGAGGAAACCGCGGCGCGCGCCGACTACGAGAGTGCCCACGCCTTCGCTGCGGCGGCAATGGAGCGCGTGTTCGCCGCCGATCCGATCCCGGCCGAGATGCGCGGCGAGCTGCGGCGCGAGTACGCGGCGTACGCGGCCGCGCGCGATGAACTGCTCGGCGGTTTCGACGACCTGACGACCACACCCGCGCGCTTCACTGCCCTGAACGCCGACTACGATGCCGCCGTCGCGACCTTGCTGACGCGTCTCGTCGCGGTCGAGAA
>JBFWSI010000702.1:0-2606 GCA_050248455.1 Gammaproteobacteria bacterium
AGCTGCTCTATACCGGCGGCCGCATCGACGCGCAGGAAGCACTGCGGCTCGGTCTCGTCGATCACGTCGTGCCGGCGGCGGACCTCATGGCGAAGTGCTCAGCGATCGCCGAGGCGATCCTGCGCGGCGCGCCGCTCGCGGTGCAGAAGATCCGCGAGGCCGTGTTCCGCGGCCTCGATCTGCCGCTGGCCGAAGGCCTGCGCGTCGAGCGCGATCTGTTCGAAGTCCTGCGCGAGACCGCCGATTCGGTCGAGGGCGCCGCGGCCTTCGCCGCCAAGCGGCCCCCGCAGTGGCAGGGACGCTAGCACCCGCCCCGTGGCCCGGAGCGCCTGCGCTAGCTATGAATGCACTGAATCTATATGGCTGAGCGTAAATACGCTCCAGTGCGTGTCGATTGCCGTCATTGCCGCGCAGGCGGGAATCCACGCCTGATGAGGAGGTCTCCGTCGGGCGATCTTTCTTGGACGCCGGGGGAGTGCGTGGATGCCCGCCTGCGCGGGCATGACGTGGGAGGTTCCTACGCGGGCATACGCTATCGAACAGCCAGTGGAGCGTATTTGCGCTCAGCTATATAACCACGGAGAACACCGAGGACACGGAGGAAGAAAGGGATTGTTCCGAGCCGCCGCAGCGTCGTCGCCAATAGCCATGATCGAGTCACGGAGGCGCAGGCCCAATCGATCTCTTCCCTCCGTGTCTTCGGTGTTCTCCGTGGCTAAATTCATTCGGCGCAAGAGCTGGCGCAGAGCCCGAATCACGCTGTGCGCCTGCCGGGCTACGAGAAAGGGCGTTGGGTAGGCTAGGATGACATTGCGTCGGTGATATGCCGACGCACGGCATTCGACACAGCGCCGAGGGGAGGGGACTCATGGACAAGCTGCAGGAATACGAGGAAATCATCATCGCGTATGCGTCGACCTTCGGCACCAAGGTGCTGGCGGCGCTCGCGTTCTGGATCATCGGCCGCTGGCTGATCGGCTTCGCCGGCCGCCTGCTGCAGCAGGTGCTCGAGCGACAGAAGGTCGATCCGACGTTGATGCGCTACATCGGCAACGTGCTCGCGGTGGCGCTGAACATCGTGCTCGTCGTCGCCATCCTCGGTTACTTCGGCGTCGAGACCACGAGCTTTGCGGCGCTGGTCGCCGGCGTCGGCATCGCGATCGGCGCGGCCTGGGGCGGGCTGCTGTCGAACCTCGCGGCCGGCGCCTTCCTGATCGTGCTGAAGCCCTTCAAGGTCGGCGACTTCGTCAGCGCCGCCGGCGTCACGGGCACCATCAGGGAGATAGGCCTCTTCGCGACCACGATCAACACGCCGGACAACGTGCTGACGATCGTCGGCAACGCGAAGGTCTTCGGCGACACGATCCAGAACTTCAGCTCGAACCCCTACCGGCGCGTCGACCTGCTATGCCAGCTCGCCGGTGGCGCCGATCACGTCGCCGCGATGGAGCTGCTGCGGGCGCGCCTGGCGGAAATCCCGAACGTCGTGAAGATGCCGCCGCCGGACGTCGAGATCCTCGAGTTCAACCTCGTCGGTCCCGTGCTCGCGGTGCGGCCCTACTGCCATACCGATCACTACTGGCAGGTATACTTCGACGGCAACCGCGCCATCCGCGAATCGCTCGCGCAGGCGGGGGTCCCCGCGCCGATGCCGGCGCAGCTCGTGTTGGTCAACCAGCAGGCCTGAAGCCTTAGCCCCGGCGCGAGGACCGATGCCGATTGCGGACGCCGACCCGCGCGTGTTCTTCGCCGCCGAGCGCACCCTGCTCGCATGGCTGCGCACGGGGCTCACGATCATCGCGATCGGCGTCGTGCTCGCGCGCTTCGGTCTGTTCCTGGAGCTGATCGCGGCGCAGGCACCGGCCGCGGCGCGCGCCGGCACCGGCGGCTCCGCGGTCTTCGGCATCGCCTTCGTGCTGCTCGGCGCGCTCGCGATCGTCGCCGCCGTGATCCAGCATCGACGCTTCGTCGCGACGCTGGCCGCGAGCGATCTCCCGGCGCAGTATTCGCGCGCCTTCGCCGTCGGCCTGTCGCTCGCGGTCGCCGCGCTCGGCTTCGCGCTCGCCGCCTGGCTGATCTACGAGCTGCGCTGAGGACGGCGCTGCGTCGCAGGACGCCGATGCGGACGCGGAAACGCGCTTCGCCGATCCTCGACCCCCGGTCTATGCTCGACACGGCCGTTTCGCCGGCACCGCCGAGCGCCGCGACCAGCGCCGAGTCTGGTAGCATCGTCTGCATCGCAACAAGGTCCGGCTCGAGGCCGGCGCGGCGGCTTGCGCAAATCGCATTCGCGCGACGAACGCACGCTGCGGCGTGCGCCGTGAATGTCGCGCCGGAGCGAGTGTCTTGCGAGGGCCGCGCCCGGTGTGCCGGACGCAGGGCGCCGGCGGGCGGGTGTCGAACTCGCCGCGCGCGGCAAATCTAATTGGTCGACGAACAACAAATGGAGTTTCTCCGATGAGCGCAGACAAGAACTCGCCCGAAAACCCGGGCCGCCGCGACGTGCTCGCGGCGTCCGCCGGTATCGCCGTCGCTGCCGCGGTCGGCGGCACGGTGAAGGCCGCCGCCGAAGCGAAGGCGCCGCATGCCTTGCCGCCGCTGCCGTG
>JBFWSI010000703.1:0-2601 GCA_050248455.1 Gammaproteobacteria bacterium
GCCCTTTACTTCTGCGCCTCCGTTACTTCTACGCCGTCCGTTGCTTCTACGCCGTCATTCCCGCGCAAGCGGGAATCCACGCTTGACGCAACCGTTTCCGTCATGCGTTCGCTCATTCACGCTCGGCGCACAGCCACGGCGTGGATGCCCGCTTCCGCGGGCATGACGGTGAGGGGGGGGCTCCAACACTAGGCCCGGTCATCCTCCGCATCGTCGTTGCTTCCACGTTGTCCGTCACTTCTACGCCGCCCGTTGCTTCTACGCCGTCATTCCCGCGCAAGCGGGAATCCACGCTTGACTCCGAGCCGCGCCGAGCGTTCTTCGTCAATTACTTATGATACGTGCCATCCGGCTCCGCACCAGGCAGAGCAACGCTGCGCACCAGCTCATCCACAGGAAGAATGTCACCTGTCCGGCAAGGTGCTCGAACGCGCAGAAAACGAAGGAGACGGCGATTCATGGACGAGAAACGACCCGCGGTTTACATGCTCGCAAGTCACAGAAAGGGCACGCTGTACGTCGGTGTCACGTCCGACCTCGTCGCCAGGATCTGGCAACATCGAAACGAGGTCGTGCCGGGCTTCGCGCAGCGACATCGCGTGCACAGGCTCGTTTACTACGAGCAGCACGATTCGATGTTGGCCGCCATCGTGCGCGAAAAGCAAATCAAGCGCTGGCTCCGCGCCTGGAAACTGGATCTCATCGAGCGCAGCAATCCCGAATGGCGCGATCTTTGGTTTGAAATTCAAGGGTGAAGGTGTCGCGGATCGTCTTGCCCTCCTCATTTCATCATCGTCCTCCACGCACTGCTTGGTCGACATCGGAGGCCCTCGACGCATAGCCGCGGCGTGGATGCCCGCTTGCGCGGGGTTCATCGCCTCGCGTCCATGTCTTCATCACGTCCTTGGAGCCCCGCGTCGCTACCCCCCGAACCCCAACACCTTCACCGAAATGATCGACAGCTGCGTCTGCTCCGCCGCTTCGGCGGCTGCCGCGGCCTCGGCGGCGGCTGCGGCGGCGGTGGCCTTTTCGGTGGCTTTGGTGGCGCTGGCGGCGACGTCGCCGATGCCGCTCAGGCCGGCGGCGATGCTGCCGGTGTCGGTGGTCGGGACGCCGACGGCGAGGCCGCCGACGTCGATGTTGTCGGCGCCGATGACGTCCGTCGCGCCGAGCACGATGTTGCCGGCGGAGCCGATGCCGGCGTCGCCGGCGTCGATCACGCCGCGCGGCGCGAACAGGTACAGCGTGCCCGGTGTCACGCCGGGCGGTGCGAAGTTGCGGATGCCGCTGCCGCTGACCGCGATCGGCGGCTCGGCGACGAAGTTGCCGCGCTCGTCGAACACGGGCTCGACGAGCGGTATCGACGCCGCGCTCTTCGCGCCGCGCCCGGCGTCGATGTCGCCTTCCGAGGACCAGATCATTATGTCGCCGCCCTGCTGGGCGAACACGCGCGTGCTGTTGACGTTGAAGTCGTCGCGCACGAAGGCGTTGACGTTGCCGGCGCGGAACACGATGTAGCCGAGCTCGGTCGCCGCCTTGAACTCCTCGTCGCCCGTCAGCCCCGCGGTCGAGGTCAGGCCGGCGTCGACGAAGCCGCCCGGCACCACGAGGTTGAGCGAGCCGCCGTCCTGCGTCTGCACGGTGCTCAAGGCGGTCATGATGTTGCCGGCATAGCGGCCCGGGAACAGCGTCGCGAGGGCCTCGAAGCCCGGCCCGTAGTCTTCGAAGCTCGGCAATGCCGGGTCGGAGGCAGCGAGGCCCGCGGCACGCAGCTCGCCGAACAGCATCTGGAGCACCAGCTCACGCTGACGGGCGAGCGGCAGCCGCTCGAAATTCTCGCGCGTGCGCGGCACGCGCTCGCCGTCGAGGAAGATCTCGAGCGCGGACACATGCTCGTCGAAGTACGCGTCTGCGAACGCGTCCCACGCCGGCGTCGTGCCGAGGCCGGCGAGCAGCGTCAAGTCTGCGCCCTGATTGGCGAGTGCGGGGTTCGCGAAGTCGCCGATCGATCGAATGCCGACCGAGGTGCCGAGATCGATGTTGCGCCCGGCGAGGAACTGCGCGCCGCCGGGCCCCGCGATGTCGACGCCGATACCGCTCGTGGTCGTGATGCGACCGATCCCCGGCAGCCTCGGCGCGCTCATGACGAAATCGCGGCCGGCGAGGAACAGACTCAGATCGAAATCGTTCACGTTCTG
This sequence comes from Gammaproteobacteria bacterium, assembly GCA_050248455.1. Taxonomy (GTDB): domain Bacteria; phylum Pseudomonadota; class Gammaproteobacteria. The sequence goes on from JBFWSI010000703.1 coordinate 2,199, forward strand.
CACGGTGGCGATGATCTGCGTGATATCGCGACCGGCGCTGATTTGCGTGGACTTCGCCAGGCTCAGATCGAGATCCGCGATATCGCCGTCGCGACTGACGAGCAGATTGGGCACGCGATCGCCCGCGTGCACCGGCGTAGCTGCATGGTCGACCAGCAACCGGCCCTGTTCATCGCGCAGCAGCTCCAGCCGCAGCAGCAGGGCTCTCGTCTCCGGGTCCTGGGTGGTACCCGTGTAGCCCCTCCCGAGGCTGGGCAGCAGCGTCGGATCCGTGTCGAGCTGCACGATCTGGCCGACCGTGGCGTTCCGATCCGCGAGCCCGATGTCGTCCGCAGCGACCAGGCGCAGGCTGCCGCGCGCGGTAGGCAGCAGGTTCATGCGCTGCGCGACACCGATGCGCCCG
>JBFWSI010000704.1:0-2575 GCA_050248455.1 Gammaproteobacteria bacterium
GACGGCAGTCGAGCGCGCGTGCGCGTCCGCCCAGCGCCCGACGGGCTGCATCAGTCCGGCTCGCCCGGCAGATAAAGCGCTTCGCGGCCGAGACGCTCGAGACAGAGATCGGCGCTCCACGGCAGCATCAGCGAGCCGCAGCGGCTGTCGCGGTAGAGCCGTTCGAGCGGCAGCGACTTCAGCATCGACTGGCCGCCGCAGGTGCGGATCGCGAGCTGGCACAGCTCGTTCGCGTTCTCCATCGCGCTGAACTGCGCGGCATACGCGCGCTGCACCCGTTCGCGACCGGGATCCACGCGCGCATCGGTGACCGCGCGGAACCACAGCGCCTTGGTCTGCTCGAGGTGGATGCGCATCTCGGCGACGTTCAACTGCTTCACCGCGGAGTCGCGGCGCGAGACGGGGGCGCCGGGCCATTCGCCGCGCAGGTAGCGCACGGTGAAGTCGTAGGCCGCCTGCGCGATGCCGACGTAGGTCGGCGTCAGGGTCATGAACATGTGCGGCCAGCGCGTCACCGCCTGGTAGTAGTGGCCGGCCGGCATCAGCGCCTCGTCCTCGGCGACGAACACGTCGCGGAACTCGAGGTTGCGCGACACCGTGCCGCGCATGCCCAGCGGATCCCAGCTGCCGGTGACGGCGACGCCGGGCGCATCGGCCGGCACCGCGAGATAGGCGGTCTGACGCCGCGACACCGCGCCGTCGGCGTTAGTCTCCGTGCACAGGATGCCGTAGTAGTGCGCGTTGCCGGCCAGCGAGGCGAAGATCTTCGTGCCGTCGACGCGCCAGCCGCCGTCGACGCGGCGCGCGGTCGTCGCGAAGGCCGCGTTGCCGGCCGCCGCGGCATTGCCCTCGGAGAAGGACTGCGAATAGACGGCACCGTCCTCGACGATGCGCGCATAGTGCTTCGCGCGCCGCGCCGCGTGTGCCGCCTGCGTGGCTGCGTCGAGGCCCAGATCGTCGGTCAGGGCGCCGGTCCACAGGGTCGAGCATACGTGCATGTTCCAGGTCAGCGCGGTCGCGCCGCAGTAGCGACCGATCTCCGCCGCGCTCAGCATGTAGGCGCGGAAGTTCGCGCCCTCGCCGCCGTGCTCGCGCGGCACGCAGATCGCGAGCAGGCCCGCCGCGTGCAGATCGCGGTAGTTCTCGGTCGGGAAGCGCGCCTCGCGATCGAACTGCGCGGCACGCGCGGCGAACACGTTTTGGCCCAGCTCGCGGGCCCGCTGCGTCAGTTCACGCTCGTGATCGGTGAGGGCGTAGTCGTCGGGATCGAAGAGAGGGGCGTCCGAAATCATCACGGCTGCACGCAGGGGAATGCCGCTATCTTCGGGGCTCCCTGCGCGCCCCGCAAGCGAGGCCGCGCTCGAGCCGTGGTCCGCGAAAGAGGGCGCCCTCGTTCTCGTAGCCCGGGTGCAGCGTAGCGGAACCCGGGATCGGGCCTGCCCGAGACAATGGGTTTTCGGCCGTGCTCGGCGCGCACCGCGCGGAGTCTTCTCGAAAGCACGAGAGGATGACGGGCGCCGATCCCGGGTTACGCGCTGCGCGCTCCACCCGGGCTACGACACCGCCGTGCACGTCGAAGGACTATGCCTCTTTCATGATGGGGGTGATGCGCGCGCCTCATCCACCGTTGGGCTTCCTTCGTCAGCCCAACCTACGAGGCGAGAGCGTATCGCATCCCGGCCCGAGATCGATCGGCGGTAGCAGCGCATCGTCGACGCTGCCCTCGCCGCGCTCCAGCGCGTGGCGCAGCCAGGCGCCGGAGAGGACCGAGGTCAGCAGCGCGGTCGCGATCAGCGCGACGAACAGGCGGCCGTCGACGATGCCGGCTTCGTAGGCGAGGCTGCCGAGCACGATGCCAGGACCGCCGCGCGCATTCATCGCGAGCGCGAGGTTGAGACCCGCGCGGCGGCTGCAGCCGGCGGCGTGGGCGCCCAGCCATACGCTCACCATCTTCACCGCGCTCGAGCCCGCGAACAGCGCGAGCACCAGCGCCAGATCGAAGTGCGCCGTCAGATCGAGCTCGAAACCGACGAGCGCAAAGTACAGCGGCACCAGCGTCGCGAGGCCGACGCTGCGCACGCGTTCGCGCGCGTCGTCGAAGTGGGAGCCGCGCAGCCGGCCGACGACGATGCCGGCGATCAGCGCGCCGAACATCGGATTGACGTCGACCAGCGTCGCGACGCCCGCGAACGCGAAGCAGACGAGCACCAGGAAGGCGACGGGAGCGGCCGTCGCGAGCGCATTCCGGCGGTGCTGCGCGAGGCGCATGACGAGGCGCGGGCCGAAGAGCAGCGACAGCGCGAGGAAGCCCAGCGTCGTCGCGGCGGCCGCGACGAGATGCCCGCCGTCGATCGCGGCATCGGCGGCGACCGCGAGCGCCACCGACAGCGCGACCCACAGCACGAGGTCCTCGATCGTCGCGGTCGTCAGCACCAGGCGCGCGAAGCGCGTGTCCATCACGCCGAGGTCGATGAAGATGCGCGAGATGACGGGGATCGACGTCACCGCGAAGCCGATCGCGAACACCAGCGCGAAGGCGAGATCGCTGTCGGCCGCGCCGCGATAGGCGCCGACG
>JBFWSI010000705.1:0-2594 GCA_050248455.1 Gammaproteobacteria bacterium
TTCGCGTTCGCAGTTTCGACGAGTTGCCGGTGATGCCATGCCTTCCCAACGATCAAGCGACAGTGACCGAACGCGCCGGGTGAACGCGCGCGACTACCTGTCACGCTTCGACGACAGCCTGCGACTTCCCGGCGGCCGCCGGGACTGACGGCCGCCCGGCGGCCGGCGCCTCTCCGCCGTATTCGCGCCAAACCGGATACCACCCTTCCGAGAGCGGAATCGCAGCCATGTCCATGCTCAAGAACCCCGAGACCAAGTACCGGGCCTTCGCGCCGATCCCCCTGCACGACCGCACCTGGCCGTCGCGCAGCATCACCCGACCGCCGATCTGGTGTTCGGTCGACCTGCGCGACGGCAACCAGGCGCTGATCGACCCGATGGACGGCGAGAAGAAGCGCCGCTTCTTCGACACGCTGGTGAAGGCGGGCTTCAAGGAGATCGAGGTCGGCTTCCCGTCGGCGTCGCAGACGGACTTCGACTTCGTGCGCAGCATCATCGACGGCAGCGTGATCCCGGCCGACGTCACCATCCAGGCGCTGACGCAGTCGCGCGACGAGCTGATCGTGCGCACCTTCGACGCGATGGACGGTGCCAAGCGCGCCATCGTCCACCTCTACAACGCCACCTCGCCGGCGATGCGGCGCATCGTCTTCAACATGGAGCGCAAGGACATCGTCGCCCTGGCGGTGGCCGGCATCCGCACCATCCGCGCCGAAGCCGAGAGGCGGCCCGGGACGGAGTGGGTGCTGGAATACTCGCCCGAGCATTTCAGCGGCACCGAGCCCGACTTCGTCGTCGAGATCTGCAACGCCGTCATGGACGTCTGGCAGCCGACGCCCGAGCGCAAGATCATCATCAACCTGCCGTCGACCGTGGAGATGGCGACCCCCAACATCTACGCCGACCAGATCGAGCTGTTCTGCCGCAACATCTCCCGGCGGGATTCGGTCGTCGTCAGCGTGCATCCGCACAACGACCGCGGCACCGGCGTCGCCGCGGCGGAGCTCGCCGTCATGGCCGGCGCCGACCGCGTCGAAGGCTGCCTCTTCGGCAACGGCGAGCGCACGGGCAACGTCGACATCGTGACCTTGGCGCTCAACCTCTACACCCAGGGCGTCGATCCCGGCCTCGACTTCTCGAACATGCGCGAGATCGTCCGTACGGTTGAATACTGCAACCGCATCCCGGTGCACCCCCGCCATCCCTATGCGGGCGAGCTGGTGTTCACCGCCTTCTCCGGCTCGCACCAGGACGCGATCAAGAAGGGGTTCGCCGCGCGCCAGGCCCGCAACGACGATATCTGGGAGGTCCCCTACCTGCCGATCGACCCGGCGGACCTCGGCGAGACCTACGAGGCGGTGATCCGCGTCAACAGCCAGTCCGGCAAGGGCGGCGTCGCCTGGGTGCTGGAGCAGGACAAGGGCCTGCAGCTCCCGCGGCGCCTGCAGATCGACTTCAGCCGCGTCGTCCAGGCGATGGCGGACGAGACCGGCCGCGAGATGACCGCCGAGGACATCTGGAGCGCCTTCCGCGAGGCCTATTGCGTCGACGGCGCCGGCGACGGCGGCGGGCGTTTCTCGCTCCTCGACTATCACGATGCCGGCCCGTCGCGTCCGGGCGACGGCCGCCGGTTCACCGGCCGCATCAACGTCGACGGCGCCGAGCGACGAATCAGCGGGCGCGGCAACGGCCTCATCTCGGGGATCGTCGACGCGCTGAAGCAGGAATGCGGCATGACGCTCGACGTCGCCGACTACCACGAGCATGCGCTCCGCCAGGGTTCCGACGCCCAGGCGGCGGCCTATGTCGAGTGCCGCACCGGCGACGGCCGCACCGTGTTCGGGGTGGGCATCGATCCGGATGTAGCAACCGCGTCCGTGAAGGCGGTGCTGAGCGCCGCCAACGGTGCCGCGCGCGGCTGAGGCGACCGCATCGGGAACGGTCCATTGCGGGGCGGGTCGGCGTTGCCGCCCGCCCCGACAGCGGCGCTAGAGTAGGCCCCGAGCGGGGGCTGTCATGCTGCGTCGGGTCAGATTGACCGAGGAATCGATCCGGTGGCTGCACGCCCGACGGATCTTCTTCGAGAAGTCCGCGAAGCAGCCCCGCCTCAAGCCCGGTGACACGATCGCCTTCGAGGACACGGCGCGCGTCGAGCCCTATGTCGGGGTGCTGGGTGGCACCACGATCTGCACCATCGGCGCGTTTTCCTATTCGTGGAGCACGCTGCCGATCGGCATGACGGTCGGCCGCTACTGCTCGATCGCCGCCGCCTTCACCGTGCCGGCGCCGCGCCACCCCGTCGAGATGGCCAGCACCTCGTCCTTCACCTATGACCGCGGCCTCTCCTTCCTCGCGGCCGCCGTCGAGGACGCCGGCAACGGCTATGACGGCTTCAGGCCCAACCCGCAGAAGCCGATGCCGCGGATCGGCAACGACGTGTGGATCGGCGCCGGCGTCGCCGCGATGCCGGGCATCGCGATCGGCGACGGCGCCGTCGTCGCCGCACGCTCGGGCGTCACCAAGGACGTGCCGTCCTACGCCATCGTCGGCGGCAATCCGGCGCGCGTGCTGCGGCAGCGCTTCGCACCCGAGAT
>JBFWSI010000706.1:0-2589 GCA_050248455.1 Gammaproteobacteria bacterium
ACGCCGGTCCTGCGTCCACCGCTGGAGTTCCTGTCGAATCCGAGCGGCTGCACGCACCGGCACCGTCGGCTCCCGGAGGGCGGCCTGCCGCCGCCCCGTGCCGCGCCCGCCGGCCGGGGGCGCGGTTCGGCCGTCGTCAACATGTCTCGTGAACGTCGGTCACACTGTGACGGCCGTCACAGCTCGGGGACATCGACTGCGTTCGCCCCCGGACCGCGCGCCGCCTGTCTGAGTGGCGCCCCCGCGCGGGGGGCGCGGCTCAAGCGCGGCTGTCGCGCTTGGCCCCGACGCGCATGCGCAGCGCGTTCAGGCGGATGAAGCCGGCGGCGTCGGCCTGGTTGTAGCTGCCGGCATCGTCCTCGAAGGTCGCGAGCACGCTGTCGAAGAGGCTGTCGTGCTCGGACTTGCGGCCGACGACGATCGCATTGCCCTTGTACAGCTTCATGCGCACCACGCCGTTCACGCGCTGCTGGGAGTCGTCGATCATCTTCTGCAGCATCAGGCGTTCCGGGCTCCACCAGTAGCCGTTGTAGACCAGCGACGCATAGCGCGGCATCAGATCGTCCTTCAGGTGCGCGACTTCGCGGTCCAGCGTGATCGATTCGATCGCGCGATGCGCCTTCAGCAGGATGGTGCCGCCCGGGGTCTCGTAGCAGCCGCGCGACTTCATGCCGACGTAGCGGTTCTCGACGAGATCGAGGCGGCCGATGCCGTTGGCGCCGCCGATCTCGTTGAGCTTCGCGAGCAGCGCGGCCGGCGACAGGCGCTTGCCGTCGAGCGCGACGGGATCGCCGTGCTCGAAACCGATGTCGAGCATCGTCGCCCGGTCCGGCGCCGCCTCGGGAGACACGCTCCAGCGCCACATGTGATCTTCCGCCGGCGTCCACGGATCCTCGAGCACGCCGCCTTCGTAGGAGATGTGCAGCAGGTTCGCGTCCATCGAGTACGGCGACTTCGCGCCGGTCTGGAATTCGATCGGGATGCCGTGCTGCTTCGCATAGGCGAGCAGCGTCTCGCGCGAGCTCAGATCCCATTCGCGCCACGGCGCGATCACGCGGATGTCCGGCATCAGCGCATAGGCGCCGAGCTCGAAGCGCACCTGATCGTTGCCCTTGCCCGTCGCGCCGTGCGAGATCGCGTCGGCGCCCGTCATGCGCACGATCTCGATCAGGCGCTTGGCGATCAGCGGCCGCGCGATCGAGGTGCCGAGCAGGTATTCGCCTTCGTAGATCGCGTTCGAGCGGAACATCGGGAACACGAAGTCGCGCACGAACTCCTCGCGCAGGTCGTCGATGAAGATTTCCTTCACGCCCATCAGCTCGGCCTTGCGCCGCGCCGGCTCGAGCTCCTCGCCCTGGCCGATGTCGGCGGTGAAGGTGACGATCTCGCAGTGATAGGTCTCCTGCAGCCACTTGAGGATGACCGAGGTGTCCAGGCCGCCCGAATAGGCGAGCACGACTTTCTTGACGGAGGCTTGGGCCATGGGCGTTCACGCTGCATTGCGGGGAGGCGCGCATTGTGCCGAGCCGCGGGCGGCGAGGCAAACGAGGGCGGCTGCGTGCCCGGGATCCCGCCGAATTTTCCCTCTCCGTGCAGATTCGATGGCACTCCGCGCATGGCGGCGCCCGTCCATCTTCCGTCATGCCCGCGTAAGCGGGCATCCATGCAGCAGTTTCGCGGTTTGGTCGAAACGAACGGAAATGCCGTGCCAGGCGTGGATTCCCGCGTGCGCGGGAATGACGTGCTCCCTGGCATCCTCGCATGCGTCATTCGGGGACCGCCGAGCGGCGTGCCGGCGAACGGTCCCTCACGCACCCCGCTGACGGACGGCGCGTATCGCCTCGAGCCGGTTCTTGACGCCGAGCTTCGCGTAGATGTTCTTGATGTGGAACTTGACGGTGTCACGCGTCACCACGAGGTTGGCGGCGATCTGTGCGTTGGACATGTAGTTCACGATCTGGGCGAGGATCTGCCGCTCCCGGTCGGTGAATTCTTCGAGCCGGACGCAGGACGCCCGAGGGCTGCGCGTATTGCCTGCCGGCTCCGGGGCCTCGGTCCCGGAGGCTTCGAGAAGCCGGACGAGGAAGCGGTCCGCACTTCTCTCGCCCGCGCCATCCCGGAGCGCAGCGCGGGTTCCGAGATACTCGAGCATGAGCTGCGTCATGTCCTCGCCTTCATCGAGCAGCGCTCGCACATATTGGCCGGGTGCCGCGAGCGACAGGGCCTGTTCGAGGCTGCGGTGCGCCTGGAATTCGTTGCCGGCCTTGCGGCGCGCGATGGCGGCCAGGGCATGCAGCTTCATCTGACGGTGCACGCGTCCACCGCTCACGGCGTGACGCAGGCACTGCTGGAGCAGGCGCAGCGCCTCGCGGTGTTCCCCTGCGTGGAGATGGAGGCGGATGCGACCGATCGTGCCGTCTTCGGCATCCTCCGAAAATCGCACCAGGCTGCCGTCGGCGCGCTCCCGGCCTTCCTGTATCCGGCCCGCGATGTTGCGCGCGCGCTCGAGTTGTCCCGCGAGCAGCTCGCGGCGGACGCGTGCCCAGGCGAACAGGCGCACGGCGCGAGGCCACCGGCCCGTGAACGCCG
>JBFWSI010000707.1:0-2581 GCA_050248455.1 Gammaproteobacteria bacterium
CCTTCATCCCCTGGTCCTTCAAGCCCGGCCACTCGACGCTGGGCAAGAAGGTGAAGGTCGCGGCACACCCGCTGCTCTATCTGCGCCTGCTCGCGACCGCGCGACTCGTGCTCGACAACGTGCCGCACGTCCAGTCTTCGTGGTTCAGCGAGGACCTGCGCACGGGCCAGCTCGGCCTGCTGGCCGGCGCCGACGACTTCGGCGGCCTGCTGTTCGAGGAGAGCGTGCTCGGCAAGGCAGGTCATGCACCGAAGACGAGTCTCGAACGCACGCTCGAGGTCATTCGCCGGATGGGTTTTGAACCGGCCCAGCGCAACTCCTTCTACGAGGTGATCGCGCGCTACCGATCGAGCCCGGACGTCGGTGTCGCGGTCCGAGCGTCGGGGGTGACGCTCGCGGTCTGACCCTCCTTCCGCGCCGCCCGGCGCGCGCGATGACGTCGAGATCGAACGCCGCATCGGCACGGCGAACTTCGCCTCGATCACGGTGCGTGCATTCGAGCTGCCGCTCGAGGATCGCTGCGAGGGTTGCGGGCCGGCCGATGCTCGCCTGCGGCAACACCGCCTACACGCTGTCCCGCCGCTGCTGAGCGTGCCGACTCAGGCCGGCGCGAACAGATCGAACACGGCGCCCAGCGTCGCGAGGACCCGCTCGATTTCGGCGTCGGTGATGACCAGCGGCGGCATCAAGGTCAGCACGTTACGGCCGGGGCCCGTCTTGCCGGCGAGGACACCGCGATCCTTCAGCGCCTCGAGGATCTCGTCGAGCAGGGCGCTCGCGGGTTCGCCGGCGGGCGTGACGAGCTCGGCACCGAGCATGAGTCCCAGGCCGCGCACTTCCTTCACGCAGGCGTGGCGGCCCGCGAGCGCCTCGAGGCCCGTGCGCAGGCGTGCGCCGGCCGCGGCAGCCGCGGCGTCGAGCCGGCGTTCCCGCATGAACTCGAGCGTCGCGAGGCCGGCCGTCGCGGCCACGGGATTGCCGCCGAAGGTCGATGCGCCGGGCTTGGTATAGGCCGCAGCAATCTCGGGCGTCGCGATCAGCGCCGCGATCGGCAGGCCGTTCCCCAGCGCTTTGCACACGGTCACCATGTCCGGCCGGATGTCCCAGTGCTGGTGGCCGAAGCGCTTGCCGGTGCGACAGAAGCCCGTCTGCGCCTCGTCCATGATCATCAGCACGCCATGACGGCGCAGGATCGCCTGCACGCGCTCGAAGTAGCCGGGCGGCGGCACGTTGATGCCGCCGTTACCCTGCACGGGCTCGGCGATGAACGCGGCGACTTCGTCGGGATGCTCGCGCAGCAGATCGTCGATCGCTTCGGCGCAGCGCAGCTCGCAGCTCGCGCGCGACAGCTTCAGCGGGCAGTCGCTGCAGGTCGGCGCCGGCGCGAAGTGCACGTTCGTCGGCGGATCGGGATCGGCACGCCAGAACGCCATGCCCGTGATCCCGCTCGTCAGCCAGGTGCGTCCGTGCAGCGAGCGCGACAGCGCGATGAAGCTCCGGCGTCCCGTCGCGAGCTTGGCGAGCAGCAGCGCCGTCTCGTTCGCTTCCGAGCCGCTGGTGCAGAAGAAGCTCTTGCGTAGATCCCCGCCGATGAAGGCCGCGAGCGCCTCGGCGAGCCTGAGCATCGGGCGCGTCAGGTAAATCGTCGTCGTGTGCGCGAGCTGCCGCAGTTGCGCCGCGACGCGCGCGACGATGCCGGGCTCGGCGTGGCCGCAGTTCGTCACGCCGACGCCCGCGTAGCAATCGAGGTACGCCTTGCCCTCGGTGTCGAAGACGCGGCTGCCCTCACTGCGGACGAGCACCATCGGCTTGCGATAGAAATGGAACACGCAGGGCATCAGGTACTCGCGCTTCAGCGCGAGCAGCGCGTCGACGTCGTCGTGGAGGGGCAGCGGTTCGTTCATGTCAGTAGATCCCGTTGTCGATGGCGAGGCCGGTATGGGCGAGCGGCTGCGGGTCGGCGAGGCCGTCTTGGGCCGCGCCCAGGTCGACGCGTATCGCGCCGTCGCGTTCGAGGACGTTGGGCAGGAAGCCGCTCGGATCGAGCCGGTGCATCAGCACCTGGCCGCGCTCGCCGGGCGCCGCGCGCGCGGTGAGGCGGCTGGCGTCGTCGGGGCCTTCGGCGTCGCGTGCGGGCACGATGCGCACGATCAGCCGCGCGCTGTCCGGCACGTAGATCGGCGGCGTGTCGCGGACGGGCCCGGCCGCGGCCTCGTGGCTGACGCCGAACAGCGTGTTGCCGTACCCGGCGAGACGGCGCGCCTGCGGGAAGGCCGCGGCGATCGTTCGCATCGCGTCTGCGGCGAGCGGCATGCCCCCGAGGTAGAGGAAACCGATGCGTGCACGCAGGCCTTCGTCGAGGCGCGCCGCGAGCGCGGCGAGCACCACCGGCGTCGCGTACAGGTGCGCGATTCGCTGCGTGCGCAACACGCGCAGCGCCTGCTCGAGCACGTGCTCGAGGTAGCGGTTTCGGGCGAGCGAGCGCGGCACGAGACGCCGGAACCAGCGCGGGTCGAATTCGACGCTGAAAGCGGCGGCGCCGGTCGTCAGCCCGGCGATGCGCTGCGCGGCCGTGCCGATC
>JBFWSI010000708.1:0-2575 GCA_050248455.1 Gammaproteobacteria bacterium
AGGCCTGCGTCGAGCGGCTGATAGCCGCGATCGATCGCTGCGAGATCGGCGGGCTCACGACCAACCTGCCGCTGCTGCGCTTCATCGCGCGGCTTCCGGATTTCATGCACAACCACTTGAACACGCGCTGGCTCGAGAGGACGGGGCTCCCCGCCTTCGGCGCGCAGCAGGAGTAGGCCGCCATGGCACATATCGAATTCCTCGACGAGACGATGCGCGACGGGCAGCAGAGCCTGTGGGGCATGCGCATGCAGGCCGGCCACGCGTTGCCGGTCGCCCCGATCATCGATCGCACCGGCTACCGCGTGATCGATCTCACCGGCTCTTCGATGTTCGAATGCCTGATCAAGTACTGCCGCGAGAACCCGTGGGCGGGCCTCGACCTGCTGGTGCAGGCGATGCCGCGCACGAAGATCCGCGCCGGCATGCGCTCGAACGCCTCGGTGACCTTCAGCGTCACGCCGGATTCCTTGATGGACGCGTGGATGCGCCAGCTGAACGTGCACGGCTGCCGCAGCTTCTGGATCTACGACGTGCTGTTCAACATCGACAAGATGCACCGGCTCGCGAAGGTCGCGAAGGAGTTCGGCTCCGAGGTCGCGGGCTCGATCATGTTCACGCTGTCGCCGGTCCACACCGACGAGTACTACGCCGACAAGGCCGACAAGCTGTCCGTCTGCCCGGACATCGACACCATCCTGCTCTATGACACGGCCGGCGTGCTCGAGAAGGAGCGCCTGAAGACCCTGCTGCCCGCGATCGTCGCAAAGGCCCGTGGCAAGCCGATCGAGTTCCACTCGAACAACCTGCTCGGCCAGTCCGCGAAGGCCTACCTCGATGCGATCGATCTGGGCGTGACGATCCTGCACACGGCGGTGCGGCCGATGGCGAACGGGCCCTCGGTGCCGTCGATCGAGATCATGACGCGCAACGTCGAGCTGCTCGGCCACACGCACGACGTCGACACCGCGCTGCTGCCGCCGGTCGCGAAGCACTTCGAGGAGATGGGCAAGGCCGGCGGCTTCCTCGTCAACCAGTACGCCGAGTACGACGTGCTGTCCGTGCAGCACCAGATCCCGGGCGGCATGGTCGGCACGATGAAGGCGCAGCTCGTGCAGCACGGCATGTCCGATCGCCTCGACGAGGTGCTGCGCGAGACGGCCGTCGTGCGCCGCGAGCTCGGCTATCCCGGCATGGCGACGCCGTTCAGCCAGCTCGTCGGCACGCTCGCGGTGCTGAACATCGTCGCCGGCAAGCGCTACTCGGTGATCCCGGACGAGGTCATCCAGTACGCCGCGAAGCACTACGGCGAGACCGTCGCGCCGATCGACCCGAACGTGCTGGACAGGATCATGTCCGCGCCGCGCGCGAAGGAGATCTGCGCGAACCCGCCCGAGCAGCCGACGCTGGCGGAATTGCACCAGCGCTACGGCACGACCGACGACGACGAGCTGATCCTGCGCGCGCTGGTGCCGTCGTCGGAAGTCGACAAGGCGCTCGCCGCCGGCCCGGTCAGGACCAGCTTCCCGGCGTTGTCCTCGCCCGAGCTCGACCAGGTGCGCCGGCTGATGAAGCTCGCGAACTCGCCCGTCGTGCAGTTGTCCTCGCCGGAGCTCAAGCTCTCGCTCAGGAAGTTCAAGTGAGCGCGCGCCGCGCCGTCATCGTCGACGTCGTCCGCTCGCCGTTCGGCCGCGGCCGCGAGAACGGCGCGCTCGCCGGCGTGCATCCCGTCGATCTCTACGCGGAGACGATCGCGAGCCTCGTGCGGCGCACGAACATCGACCCGGCGCTCGTCGAGGACGTCGTCACCGGCTGCGTGATCCAGGTTGCCGAGCAGGCCGGCAACATCGGCCGCCAGGCGGCGCTCGCCGCCGGCCTGCCCGAGACGGTGCCGGCGGTGACCCTGGACCGCAAGTGCGGCTCGGCGCAGCAGGCGATCGATTTCGCCGCGCAGGGCGTGATCGCCGGCGCCTACGACGTCGTCATCGCCGGCGGCGTCGAGATGATGGGCACGGTGCCGATGCGCATCAATCGCATGGGCAAGGACAGCGAGGGCCCGCGCTTCAAGGCGCGCTATCCGCAGGGCCTCGTCCACCAGGGCATTTCCGCCGACCTGATCGCGGCGCGCTACGGCTTGACGCGCGACGCGCAGGACGCCTACGCGCTGCGCAGCCACCGACGCGCCGCCGCCGACGCGAGTGACGCCGCGGCCTGTGCGGGCGGCAGCGCGCGCGACCTCGTCGCCATCGAGGTGCCGCAGGCCGGCGGCGGCGTGAAGCGCGTGACGGCCGACGAAGGCATCCGCGGCGACACGACGATCGAGAAGCTCGCGGCGCTGAAGACGCCCTTCGAGGACGCCGCGATGGCGGCGCGCTTCCCCGAGATCCGCTGGAGCGTCACGGCCGGCAACGCGAGCCAGGTGTCCGACGGCGCGGCGGCGCTGCTGATCTGCGAGGAGCAGACCGCCGCGCGCCTCGGCCTCGCGCCGCGCGCCGCGATCACGCACTTCGCCGTCACCGGCGACGATCCGCTGCTGATGCTGACGGGCGTGATCCCGGCGACGCGGAAGCTGCTG
>JBFWSI010000709.1:0-2575 GCA_050248455.1 Gammaproteobacteria bacterium
CCTGCGGCACCGGCGCCTGCGGCGCGGTCGCCGTCGGTCGCCTGTGGGACATGCTCGATTCGAAGGTCGTCGTCGAATTGACCGGCGGGCCCTTGACGATAGAGTGGGACGGGCCCGGCACGCGCCTGTGGATGCGCGGCCCGGCCGTCACCGTATTCGAAGGAAGCATCGACCTGTGAAGCCATGACCGATCGCGATCCCGCCGACCTCATGCCGAACGCCGCCGCCGTCGCGCGCTACCTCGCGGCGCATCCCGAATTCTTCAACCAGCATCTCGAGCTGCTGCGCACGCTGGAGATCCCGCACGCGACGGGGCAGGCCGTATCGCTGTGGGAGCGCCAGATCGCCGCGCTGCGCGACGAGATCGATCGCATGCGCACGCGCTACGACGAGCTGATCGACGCCGCCAAGCACAACGAGGCGCTGATTCGCCGCATCCAGAAGCTCGCCCTCGAGCTGATGGACACCGCGGGGCCGCACGCGGCCTTCCACCTGCTGGCGCAGCGCCTCGCCGAGGAGTTTCGCGCCGATCGCGTGACGGGTCTCGTGTTCGCCGGCGCCGCCTTCGTCGACAGCGACGAGGCGCGCCAGTTCGTCGGCGCCGATTCGCCGCGTCGTGAACCCTTCAAGGGCGCGCTCGCGCGCCGCGAGCCGATCTGCGGACGCCTGACGCAGGCGCAGACGCAGGCGCTGTTCGGCGTCGAGGCCTTCGACGGCTCGCACGTCGTGCTGCCGCTGACGGGCAAGCAGTGGGACGGCCTGCTCGTCGTCAGCAGCCAGGATCCGACGCGCTTCGAATCGAACATGGGCACCGAGTTCCTCGGTTTCCTGCGCGACGTGCTGACGCTCGTGCTCGAACCCTGGGTGGCGAAGCCGCGCCGCCACGGCTGAGCATCGGCATGACTGCCCGTTTCGAGCCCGCGATGATCGACGCCTGGCTCGCGAGCCTGGGCCATGCGTCTTCCCATACCCGCGCTGCCTATCGCCGCGATCTCGCGCATTTCGCGCGCTACTGGCAGGCCCACGCGGCCCGTCATGCGCACGCCGTCGATACGCACGCGGTGCGTGGCTACGTCGCCTGGCTGCATCGCGAGGGCCTGAACGGGCGCTCGATCGCGCGCGCGCTGTCGGCGCTGCGCGGTCTCTACAAGCACGAGATCCGTCACGGGCGGCTGCGCGAGAACCCCGTCGCCGACGTGCGCGCGCCGAAGGCGCCGAAGCGCCTGCCGCGCACCTTGGACGTCGATCAGACGCACCGGCTGCTGGAAGCCGACTTGCCGCAGGACGACGCGCTGCTCCTGCGCGATCTCGCGATGTGGGAGCTCGCGTATTCCTGCGGGCTTCGCGTCTCCGAGCTGGTCGGCGTCGATCTCGACGCGCTCGACGCGCGCGAGAAAGAGCTGCGTGTCCTCGGCAAGGGGCGCAAGGAGCGCGTCGTGCCGGTCGGCGGCAAGGCGCTGGAGGCGGTAGCCGTCTGGCTGCCGCAGCGCGCGACGCTCGCGGCGATCGAGGAGCCCGCGCTGTTCGTCGGCCGCCGCGGCCGGCGCATCGCCGTGCGCGAGGTGCAGACGCGACTGAAGCAGTGGGCGCAGCGCCAGGGACTCACGGTGCCCCTGCATCCGCACATGCTGCGTCACTCCTTCGCGACGCACCTGCTCGAGGAATCGGGCGATCTGCGCGCGGTGCAGGAGCTGCTGGGTCACAGCGACATCCGCACCACGCAGGTCTACACGCATCTCGATTTTAAGCACCTCGCACGCGTCTACGACGCGGCACATCCGCGCGCGCGCAAGAAGCCCTGATGGCTCCCGGTCGCGTGACGAACGGCGAGCTCTTCGACGCCCAGGGTCGCGTCGATCTCGACGAGGGCGTCGTCCTGCTGCGCGGTCGCGCGCGCGCCGACGCGGCCGCGCTGCTCGCGGCGGTCGAGACGCTGCTCGCCGTGGCGCCCTTGCGGCGCATGGTGACGCCCGGCGGGCTCACGATGTCGGTGGCGATGACGAACTGCGGCGAGTGCGGCTGGGTGTCGGATCGCAAGGGTTATCGCTACGCGAGCGTCGATCCCGACAGCGGCCGGCCGTGGCCCGCGCTGCCGGCTCCGTTCGCACGCCTCGCGAGCGCGGCGGCCGCCGAGGCCGGTTTCGCGGACTTCGCGCCGGACGTCTGTCTCGTCAACGAATACCTGCCCGGCACGAAACTGACGCTGCATCAGGATCGCGACGAGGCGTCCTTCGCCTGGCCGATCGTGTCGGTGTCGCTGGGCGCGAGCGCGACCTTCCTGCTCGGCGGCCTGCGTCGCCGCGACCGCACGCAGCGCCTGCCGCTGCATCACGGCGACGTGCTGATCTGGGGCGGTCCCGCACGCCTGCGCCATCACGGCGTGCTGCCGTTGAAGGCCGAGCCCCATCCGCTGCTCGGCGAACGCCGCATCAACCTGACCTTGCGCAGGGCGTTGTGAGCTTCTTGCGGGATGAAATTGCGCTGCGCGCGCCACGGAGAACACGGAGAAGAAAACGATGGGGCTGTGCCGCCGTGACTCGACGACGACTATCGGCGCCGACGCTTCGTACGCCCC
>JBFWSI010000710.1:0-2574 GCA_050248455.1 Gammaproteobacteria bacterium
ATTGGTGCAATGCCGTAATATTGCGCGACCCAGATCCCAGCCGGAAACACCATGCCGATGAGTGCGCTCACCCATCTCCAACGCCTCGAAGCCGAGAGCATCCACATCCTGCGCGAGGTGGTGTCCGAGGTCGAAAAGCCCGTGATGCTGTACTCGATCGGCAAGGATTCGGCCGTGATGCTGCATCTCGCGCGCAAGGCCTTTCATCCGGCCCCGCCGCCGTTTCCGCTGCTGCACGTCGACACCACGTGGAAATTCCGCGCGATGTACGAGCTGCGCGAGCGCATGGCGCGCGAGTCCGGCATGGAGCTGATCGTCTACCAGAATCCGGAAGCCAAGGAGCGCGGCATCAATCCCTTCGACCACGGCCCGCTGCACACGGACATGTGGAAGACCGAGGGCCTGAAGCAGGCGCTCGATCTGTACGGCTTCGACGCCGCCTTCGGCGGCGCGCGCCGCGACGAGGAGAAGAGCCGCGCGAAGGAGCGCATCTTCTCGTTCCGCGCGGCGAACCATCGCTGGGATCCGAAGAACCAGCGGCCCGAGCTGTGGAAGCTCTACAACGCGAAGAAGAACAAGGGCGAATCGATCCGCGTGTTTCCGATCTCGAACTGGACCGAGCTCGACATCTGGCAGTACATCCACCTCGAGGACATCCCGATCGTGCCGCTCTACTTCGCGGCGCCGCGCCCGACGGTGTGGCGCGACGGCCTGCTGCTGATGGTCGACGACGAGCGCTTCCCGCTGCGTCCCGGCGAAGCGCCCGTGCTGCGCTCGGTGCGCTTCCGCACCCTCGGCTGTTATCCGCTGACGGGCGCGGTCGAGAGCACGGCGTCGACCTTGACCGCCGTCATCCAGGAAACCTTGCTGACCACGACCTCGGAGCGCCAGGGGCGCGCGATCGATCACGATCAGGCGGCGAGCATGGAGAAGAAGAAGCAGGAGGGGTATTTCTGATCGCGCTCGCGAACGGAAGCCATACGACATGAACCAGTCCACGAACGACTCCTCCTACCAGGCGGACGAACTGATCGCCCGCGACATCGACGCCTATCTTCACCAGCACCAGCACAAGTCGCTCTTGCGCTTCATCACCTGCGGCTCGGTCGACGACGGCAAGTCGACCTTGATCGGCCGCCTGCTGTACGACTCGAAGATGATCTTCGAGGACCAGCTCGCGGCGCTGGAAGCCGATTCGAAGCGCGTCGGCACGCAGGGCCAGAACATCGACTTCGCGCTGCTCGTCGACGGGCTCGCCGCCGAGCGTGAGCAGGGCATCACGATCGACGTCGCCTATCGCTTCTTCTCGACCGACAAGCGCAAGTTCATCGTCGCCGACACCCCGGGCCACGAGCAGTACACGCGCAACATGGTGACGGGCGCGTCGACCGCCGATCTGGCGGTGATCCTGATCGACGCGCGCAAGGGCGTGCTGACGCAGACGCGCCGCCACAGCTATCTCGCCCACTTGATCGGCATCCGCAACCTCGTGCTCGCGGTCAACAAGATGGATCTGATCGACTACGATCGCGCGAAGTTCGACGCGATCGTCGCCGACTACCGCAGCTTCGCGGTCTCGATCGGCATCACGGGCTTCGTCGCGATGCCGATCTCGGGCTACGTCGGCGACAACGTGACGACGCGCTCGCCGCACACGCCCTGGTACGAGGGCCCGACCTTGATGGAGCACCTCGAGACCGTCGAGCTCGACGTCACCGCCGACCAGCGCAAGCCGTTCCGGCTGCCCGTGCAGTGGGTGTGCCGGCCCAATCTAGACTTCCGCGGCTTCGCGGGCCAGGTCGCGAGCGGCCGCCTGCGGCCGGGCGATGCCGTGCGCGTGCTGCCGTCGGGCCGCACCTCGACGGTCGAGCGCATCGTCTACATGAACGGCGATCTCGACGAGGCCGTCGCCGGCCAGTCCGTGATGCTGACGCTTGCCGACGAAGTCGACTGCTCGCGCGGCGACGTGCTCGCGACAGCGGACGATCCGCCGGAGGTCGCCAACCAGTTCGAGGCGACGCTGGTGTGGATGTCGGACGAGCCGCTGCGGCCGGGGCGCCCGTACTGGCTGAAGCTCGGCACGCAGCTCGTCTCGGCGCAGGTGCATGCGCCGAAGTACCAGGTCAACGTCAACACGATGGAGCACCTCGCGGCGAAGACCCTGGAGCTCAACGCGATCGGGGTGGTCACGTTGTCGAGCGACAAGCCCGTGGTCTTCGAGCCCTACGACAGGAACCGCGATCTCGGCGGCTTCATCCTGATCGACAAGTTCACCAACGGCACGGTCGCCGCCGGCCTCCTGCACTTCGCGCTCCGCCGCAGCCACAACGTGCACTGGCAGGCATTGGAGATCACGCGTGAGGCGCATGCGGCGCAGAAGCACCAGCATCCGCGGCTGCTGTGGTTCACGGGTCTGTCGGGCGCCGGCAAGTCGACGATCGCGAACCTCGTCGAGAAGCGGCTCTATGCGCTCGGCAAGCACAGCTTCCTGCTCGACGGCGACAACGTGCGCCACGGGCTCAACAAGGATCTGGGCTTCACGGAGGCCGATCGCGTCGAGAACATCCGCCGCGA
>JBFWSI010000711.1:0-2574 GCA_050248455.1 Gammaproteobacteria bacterium
GGCCGGCGCCGGCATCGGTTACGAATTCTCGACCTTGCGGCCGCGCGACGCCTGGGTCGCCGGGGCCGGGGCGCGGACCTCCGGGCCGCTGTCCTTCATGGACATCTACGATCGCATGTGCATGACGATCTCCTCGGCCGGCGGTCGGCGCGGCGCGCAGATGGCGACGTTCGACGTATCGCATCCCGACGTGCGCGCCTTCATCGACGCCAAGCGCGAGAACGGGCGGCTGCGCATGTTCAACCTGTCGTTGCTCGTCACGGATGCCTTCATGCGGGCGGTCGAAAGCGACGCGCCCTGGCCGCTGGTCTTCCCGGCCAGCGCGCGCGAGCTCGAAGCCGCCGGCATCGATCCGTCGGATCCCGCCCGCGTGCTGTGGCGGCCGGCGACGGTCGACGACGATTACCTCAGGAATGACGAGGGGCTCGTCGCCCACCGCATCTACGAGATCGTCCCGGCGCGCGCGCTGTGGGACGCGGTGATGCGCGCGACCTACGACTACGCCGAGCCCGGCATCATCCTCATCGACCGCTACAACGAGTTCAACAACAACTGGTTCTGCGAACGCATCCGCGCGACCAACCCGTGCGGCGAGCAGGGCCTGCCGCCTTACGGCGCCTGCCTGCTCGGCTCGATCGATCTGACGCGCTTCGTCGTCGAGCCGTTTGCCGACAAGGCGCACTTCGACTGGCCGCGCTACCGCGAAGTCGTCGCGGTGTTCACGCGCATGCTCGACAACGTCGTCGGCATCGATCACCTGCCGCTGCCTGCGCAGCGCGAGGAGCTGCGGCGCAAGCGCCGTCACGGCATGGGCTTCCTCGGCCTGGGCTCGATGCTCGCGATGCTGAAGCTCCGCTACGGTTCGGCGCCCGCGGTCGAGTTCACGGAGCAGCTGACGCGCGAGCTCGCCGTCGTCGGCTGGCGCACGGCGCTCGAGCTCGCGAAGGAGAAGGGCGCGGCCCCGCTGCTCGACGAGGACTTCACGGTGACCGCCGAGATGCTGCGCCTGCGGCCGGAGATGGCGGAGGACGGGCTGCGCGTCGGCGATCGCGTCAAGGGCCGCGTGCTGCACGCGAAATACAGCCGCTACATGCAGGCGCTCGCGCGCGTCGAACCCGTGCTCGTCGCCGAGCTCGCCGAGCTCGGCGCGCGCTTCACGCACCATTCGTCGATTGCGCCGACCGGCACGATCGCGCTGTCCTTCGCCAACAACGCGAGCAACGGCATCGAACCGAGCTTCGCCCATCGCTACGTGCGCAACATCATCCGCGAAGGGCGCAAGACGAAGGAGGCGGTCGACGTGCTGTCGCTGGAGCTCCTGGCCTGGCGCACGCACGTCGATCCGGACGCCGACGAGCACGCGCTGCCGGACTGGTTCGTCACTGCGAACGACGTGAGCCCGGCCGAGCATCTCGCGATGCAGGCCGCCGCACAGCGCTGGATCGATTCGTCGATCTCCAAGACGATCAACGTGCCGACCGATCTTCCCTTCGACGACTTCAAGAACATCTATCTCGACGCCTGGCATTGCGGGCTCAAGGGCTGCACGACCTTCCGCTACAATCCGGCTGCCTTCCAGGGCGTGCTGGTGCGGCCGGAGGAGCTGGCGCGTACGCGCTATCGCTTCACGCTCGACGACGGCACGACGCTCGAGTTCGCCGGCGACGACGAGGTCGAGTACGAGGGGCAGGTCACCACCGCGGCGAACCTGTACGATGCGCTGAAAGAAGGCTATTACGGCCGCTACTGAGACAGCGATGGCAGTCAGAATTGCACGCAAGATCACCCGCGTCGCGCTCGTCGAACCGGCGCCTCCGGCCGCGCCGCCGCCGCCCGAGGAGATGCACGAGCGCGTCGAGCGCCCGGAGCAGCTGCTCGGCTCGACCTACAAGATCAAGACACCGCTGTCGCCGCATGCGCTGTACGTGACGATCAACGACATCGTGCTCAACCCGGGCACGGATTTCGAGCAGCGCCGGCCCTTCGAGATCTTCATCAACTCGAAGAGCATGGAGCATTTCCAGTGGATCGTCGCTCTGACGCGCATCGTCTCGGCGGTGTTCCGCAAGGGTGGCGACGTGACCTTCCTCGTCGACGAGCTGCGCAGCGTGTTCGATCCGAAAGGCGGCTATTTCAAGAAGGGCGGCAAGTACATGCCGTCGCTGGTCGCCGAGATCGGCGACGTGATCGACACGCACCTGCGCCAGATCGGCATGCTGCCGGGAAGCGCGACGGTCTCGCCACCGAAGGCGGTGCCCGGCGCCGGCGGCGGCATTCCCGCCGACGCGCGCTTCTGCGCGGCCTGCAACAGCAAGGCCGTCGTCAGCATCGACAACTGCCTGACCTGCCTGAACTGCGGGGATTCGAAGTGCGGCTGAGGGATTGACGGGGACCCCGCGCCAAACCCCGCAACTCGCTGCTTGCGACGGGCCGCTCGCGCGGCCTCAACTTATCGCGCCGTCCGCGCAGCGTGGCCTGATTTCTTCGAGCATGAACGGAGAACTGCCGCGTCCTCGCCAAGGAGCGGTTTCGATTCGTAGCCACCTGCCCACCCCCTTGGCCTCAAGGCGAAAA
>JBFWSI010000712.1:0-2571 GCA_050248455.1 Gammaproteobacteria bacterium
CGCCCGGCAGCACCTCTTCGATCAGCTGCCCGACGCGCAGCTCGTGCACGGGGTTCGCGATCGACCACAGCAGGCACACCGCGACCGCTTCGATGCCGCGCGCCGCGAGACCGCCCAGCAGCCGGCGCAGCGCCGCCTCGTCCAGCGCCTGCTCGATCCCGCCCTCGGCGTTGATCCGCTCGCGCACCTCGAAGGTATAGCGCCGCGGGATATAAGGGTCCGGGTACTCCATGCGCAGGTTGTGCGGCTCGGCCTTGCCGCCTTCCTTCAGCAGCAGGATGTCGGGAAAGCCTTCGGTGGTGAGGAAGGCCGTGCGCGCAATCTTGCGCTCGACGATGCCGTTGGTCGCGCGCGTGGTGCCGTAGAGGAACACCGCCGTATCGGCCAGCAGCGCCTTCACCGAGGTACCGAGCTGCTCGGCGGCCACCGCCAGCCCCGCCTCGATGCTCGCGAAGGCGCGCTTGCGATCCGTCAGAGCCTTGCCGATCGTGAAGCCGCCGGCCGTGCTGGTCACCACGACATCGGTGAACGTCCCACCGGTGTCGACCGAGATGCGATAGGGCATGTGTCGGGTCCTCTGTATCGAACGCTGGATCGGGGGCGTCGTCGGGTCGGGCCGCGGGCCTCCCGGAGTCGACGGCGGCGCGCGGCGCCCCGGACCGCGGTCGCTGGCGAGGGGCGCTGCGCCCGCGTATGTTACGAAGCGCGCCCCGGGCGCGTCTTTCAAATTGTTGCGGTCCAGGGCACGACGACGTGAACAGCGTAGCGCAGGCAGAGCGAGCAGTCGGGGACGCGAGCCCGCGTGCACCGCCGGCGTGCGCGATGCCGGCGCAGTTCGCCTACGAGCGCGACGCGCTCGGTTTCGTCGCGTCGCGCGCCGCCGGCCTCGGCGTGCCGGCCGGCCCGGTGGCGGCCCTGTACGAGGAGCAGGTCCGGCACGTCGAGCGTCACGCCTACGACGACTACCACACGCTGACTTTCCAGCTCGGCGGCGCGCCGCTAGGCCGGCTCGGCCGCGACGGGCGCCCGGCGGAAACGATGCAGGTGGGCACGCTGGCGATCCAGCCGGCCCCGGTCGAAAGCGTGTGGCAGTCCGATGGCCGCACGCGCTGGATGCAGTTCTACCTGCCGATCGACGCCGTCCTCGATGCGCTCGCCCACGAGCATCCGCATGCGCGACGCGCGCTCAGCCTCGATCGGCGCGTCGGCGCCGGCGATCCGGAGCTGGTGCACACGCTGTATCGCTGCGCCGTCGACGTCGCCCGCGATCCGGACGCGGCCGCGGAACGCCTGGACGGCTACGCGACGCGCCTCGCCGGCGTGCTCGCGCGGCGTCTGGCGGGCGTGGCCTGCGGTGAAACGACGGCCTTCGATCGCGAGCGACTGTCGTCGCGGCTGCTGGCGCGCGCGGTCGACTACGTCGAAACCCATCTCGATGGCCGGCTGACGGCCGCGGCGCTCGCCGCGGAGCTGGGGCTGAGCCGCTACCACTTCTGCCGCGCGTTCGCCGGCGCGACCGGCGAATCGCCCTACCGCTACATCCAGCGCGCACGGCTGGGCGCGGCGATACGCCTGATCGGCGCGCAGGAGCGCCCGCTGGCCGACATCGCGCACGCGGTCGGCTATGCGACGCAGGCCCACATGACCAGCGCCTTCACGCGCTGGCTGGGCGCAAGCCCCGGCGATATCCGCGCGCTGGCCGGCGGGCGCTGCCCGGGGGCGGCGCGGCGCTCACGCATCCCGTAAGGAAACTCTGTAAAAGCAGAGTTTCCGCGGGCCATCGATGGCCCGTTCGCGAATCAAGTGCTTGCGCACTCGATTCGCGGAGGCGAGTCCGGGCTCGCCCCGGATTCGCCGACTCCGACTCGGTCGGAGCATCCGTAGTCAGGCCAGCGCCGGCGTCAGCAGTTCGAGGCCCTCGATCAGCGTCGTCGCGCCGCGCCGGATGCGCACGAGGCGGCCATAGCCGGGCGCCTGCACGGCGCAGCCGAAACGCGCCGCAAGCGCCGGCGGCACACCGACGCGCACGAAACCCGGCGTCTCGACCTCGAGCTCCGCTGCGATGGTCAGCAGCGCCCTCCCCAGCGGCATGCGCTCGGCGACGATGTCCTCGCGCACCGCCGGCGGACACTGCGCGAGCGCGATGTCGACCACCGCATACTGCACGACGCGGCCACCCGGCACGCCGAGCAGGATCTCGCGCGCATAGCGCTCCCCCAGGTGCACGCGATCGAGCACGTGCACCGCGACGCCGGTCGCGAAATGCGCTTCGAGCTCCGCGGTCATGTGCCGGTCGTGCGCGAGCAGCGCCGCGCTGCGCGGCGGCAGCGCCGCGGCCGGAATCGGCTGGATTTCGTTGGGCCGCAGCGCGCAGGCGGGCAGCCGGCCCAGCAGGCCGGTAATGAAGGCGCCGGCACTCGAGTCGACCGTGTGCATGAGGTTCACAGCGTCCCTCGGGCGTGGGATTGCGGGCAGAGCCCGCAGTCTAGCCCGAAGCGACGCCGCGGCGCGTGAGGACTTGGGAAACTCTGCAAAGGCGGAGTTTCCGCGGACCATGGATGGCCCGCCGCG
>JBFWSI010000713.1:0-2568 GCA_050248455.1 Gammaproteobacteria bacterium
TCGACCGCGGCGGTATCGAATCCCTGGCGGTCGCGGATCGCCCGCAACGCGGTCGCCGCGAGATCGACCGGCGTGACGGCGTGCAGCGCGCCGTCCCTGCGGCCCCTGCCGCGCGGCGTGCGCACGACATCGTAGACATATGCCCCGGATGCGGTACTCATTTCGCGGGCAGTCCGAGCGCGTTGGCGAGATTGTTCTTCTGCATGTTCGACGAGCCGCCGACGATGGGCATGCAGACGATGTCGCGCACGTAGCGCTCCATGTCGTATTCGCGTGCGCAGCCGTAGGCACCCATCACCCGCTGGCAGGCGAGCACGATCTCGACGGCCGTGTCGGCGACGAACAGCTTCGCCATCGAACTCTCGACGGCACACGACCGGCCCGCAGTGGCGAGCCACGCGGCGTGATAGAGCATGTGGCGGCAGGCGGACAGCCGGGTTCGTGCCTCGACGAGGGTGTTGCGGACCGCCTGGTGCGCACAGATCCTGCGGCCGAACTGCTTGCGCTCCTGGGCGTAGCGCCAGGCATCGTCGACGGCGGCCGTGGCGATGCCGAGGGCCACGGCGGTGATCTCGAGCCGCTCGACGTCGAGGGCGCGCCCGGCCAGCATCGGCCAGCCGCGGTTCCAGCCGTCGGGGCCACCGACCACATTGGCCAGCGGCACCGCGACGTCGTCGAAAATGACGTCGGTCGTATCGGCGTAGCGCAATCCCACGTGGTCGATGTTTTCGATCGAGATGCCGGGCGACGCCACCGGCACGAGCAGCAGCGACAGGTTCTGGTAGCGCGCCTCCTGCGTTCCGCTGCGCACGAGCGTATAGATGTAGTCGGCGATCCGTGCGCCGGTCACCCAGCGCTTGGTGCCGTTGACGATCACCGACTGGCCGTCCGGGGCCAGTGTTCCGGTCACGGTCGCCGAGGCGAGGTCGCCGCCGACGTCCGGCTCGCTCAGCCCATAGGCGAACAGGATCTCGCCGCGTGCGAGCCGCGGCAGCAGCTCGCGCCTCTGCGCTTCGCTGCCGTTCTCGGTGATGTTCATGCCGCCATAGAACGCACAGTGGATGTACGGCCCGGCGAGCGAGGTGCCGCGCCTCGCGAGTTCCTCGATGACGACGATCGCGGCGAGGATGTCGACCCCTGCGCCGCCGTACTCCTCGGGGATCGTGAGTCCGGTCACGCCGAGTTCACAGAGCCTCGCGAAGGCGTCTTTCGCGTGCTGCGCGTCCTGGTCGAGGCGGCGGGCCAGATCGCGTGGCAGTTCCCTTTCGAGGAAGCGACGCAACGTCGTGCGCAGCAGCGTGATCTCTTCCGATTCGTCGAAATTCATCGTCATCGCCCTGCCCCTGCCGCCAGCCCCACCCCTAGACCTGCCGCTCCCGCCCGCCCCAATGGCGCGCGCGGATCGCCTTGCGATCGACCTTGCCCAGATTGGTGAGCGGGACCTCCGCGGCAAATTCGACCGACTTGGGCGCCGCCACGGCACCCTTGCGCGCCTTCACGAACTCGCGCAGCGCCTCGCCGCTCACCACCTCGCCCGCGCGCAAGACCACCAGCGCACTGACGGCCTCACCCCACTTCTCGTGCGGCACGCCGAACACCACGGCCTGGCTGACCGCCGGGTGCTCCTGCAGCACCTGCTCGACTTCCCGCGGGAAGACGTTGAAACCGCCGCTGACGATCATGTCCTTCTTGCGATCGACGATCGTGATGAATCCCTCGTCGTCCATCCGCGCGACATCGCCGGTGTGGAGCCAGCCGTCGCGGATCGCGCGGGCGGTGGCCTCGGGATCGTCGAGATAGCCCGACATCATGTTGGGTGCACGTGCGATCACCTCGCCGGCCTCGCCACGCGGCACATCGCGTCCCTCGTCATCGACGAGGCGGATTTCGGTCGGATAGGTCGCGCGTCCCGCGGAAGTCAGCACCTGCGCCTCGCGGTCGGCGTCCGCGACCAGGTGCGCCTCGCGCGGTAGTACCGTCAGCGCCATCGGCGCCTCGGTCTGACCGAAGAATTGCGTGAAGATCGGCCCGAACGCGGCCAGGGCCTCCTTCAGGCGCTCGGGCGCGATCGCCGCGGCGCCATACAGCACATTGCGCAGGCTGCGCAGATCGTGCCGGTCGCGGCCCGGATGATCGAGCAGCATGTAGATCATCGTCGGCACGAGCAGCGTCATCGTCGCGCGTTCGCGTGCGATGGTGTCGAGCAGCAGGCCGGCCTCGAAGTGCCCGAGGATCACGCAACGGCCCTGCCGCAGCAGTACCGGCAGGATCAGGCAGCCGGAAGCATGCGTGATCGGCGTGGCGAACACGAAGACCTCGTCGCAGCCGATGCCGAACTCGAGGAGCTCGACGTAATACGTGTGGAACCACGCGCGGTGCGAGAGCATGACGCCCTTCGGCCGGCCGGTCGTGCCGCCGGTGAAGTAGATCGCGGCGAGGTCGTCGGCATCGACGGCAACGCTGCGCCGGGCAGGCGCATGGTCCGCGATGAGCGACTGCAGCCGCAGGTGTCCCGGCGGTACGTCCGACGGGTCGTCGGCCACGCAGACGAAGTTCCGCACCGTTTCG
>JBFWSI010000714.1:0-2566 GCA_050248455.1 Gammaproteobacteria bacterium
AAGGCCTGCGGGAACCAGGACTGCCAGTCGGGATCGTAGAGCAGCACGTCGTCCTCGCGGCCGGCGACGAAGGCGGCCGGCTGCGTGAAGCGAGCGCCTTCGAGCTCGGGCGTGATCGCGCTCATCGTCGGCAGGTTGCGGTACAGATTGCAGGGGCCGCGAAAGCCGCTCTGCCGATACTGCGCGACGTAGTAGCCGAGCTCGTCGGCGGACAACCAGGCCGGCAAGGTCGACGGCGTCGGCAGCACGTCGAGCAGGCCGCTCGCGCGCGGATGCTCGAGCTGGCCCAACCAGCTGTGAGGCGGCGCGTCCGCCGACAGGGCGTAGTAGATCTTCAGCAATGAAGTCCGCACGTCGGCCTCGAGCTCGGCCTCGATTGCGCCCGGGGTCTGGAAATGCCGGATGTACCAGTAGCAATCGTCCTTGCCCGGCGGATCGATCGTCGCCGGCCCGACCCGCCAGAACGGCACCGACAGGCCCATCACCGCACGGCACTGGGCGGGATGGAGCAGCGCCGTGTTCCACGCGATGATGCACCCCCAGTCGTGACCGATCAGATTGAAGGTCTCGTGGCCGAGCGCGCGCGCGAGGCCGACGACGTCGCCGGTCATCTTCCGGATGTCGTATTCGCCGATGGCCGCGGGCCGGCTGCTGCCGCCGAAGCCGCGCTGATCGGGCACCGCGACGCGATACCCCGCCTGCACCAGCGGCGCGATCTGATGCCGCCACAGAAACCAGCACTGCGGCCAGCCGTGCAGCAGGATCACCAGCGGCCCGTCGCCCTCGACGACCGTCCGCAAGGTCACGCCATTCGTTTCGATGTAGCGGAATGCCGGTTCCTGCATGTTCGTGCCTCCGTTGGGCGGGTGGGGAAATCTATATGGTTGAGCGTAAATGCGCTCCACTGGCTGTTCGATAGCGTATGCCCGTCTAGAAACCTCCGACGTCATGCCCGCGCCAGCGGGCATCCATGCACTACGCCGGCGTCCAGCGCGGAAAAAGAAGGATCGCCCGCCGGAGAGCTCCTCGTCCGGCGTGGATTCCCGCTGGCGCGGGCATAACGGTAATCAACATGCACCGGAGCGTATTTGCGCTCAACTATAGCCACGGAGGACACGGAGGGCACGGAGGAAAAAAGGGATTGATGGGCGTTTCCGTGACGCCGGCGTTCATCGTCGTGATATAGCCACGGCGGCGCCGATCAAATCAGTCTCTTCCTCCGTGGCTAGATTCATTCTTCCTCCCCCCGCCGCGGCAGCAAATCGTGCGCGGCGAGGGCGCGCTCGAGCTCGTGTTCGTCGAAGCCGACGATCAGGCGATCGGCGACGAAGATCTGGGGGATGACTTCGAGACGGCCGGCGGCGTAGCGCGCCGCACCCGTCGCCGAGCGTTCGATGTCGTACTCGCAGTAGGACACGCCGTGCGCGACGAGCCAGTTGCGCGCCTTCGCGCAGTAGCGGCACCAGGTCGCCGACAGCATCGTCACCTGCCGTGCGGCCGGCGGTGTGTCTTCACGGCAGTAGACGGCTTGTGCGGGCGGGCTCGCGCCGAATTCGCGCACCAGGATCACGATCGCGAGCGCCGCCAGCACGAGCCAGGCGACGGACCGACGCGGTCGCGGTGAGGCGGTGTGTGTCGCGTCCGTCATCGCCGCCAGCGGTAGCGCGCGAGATCGATGCGGCCGTCGAGGCCGATCTGCACGCCCTCGAGCGCGAGCAGCTCGCGCTGGCGTTCGCCGTCGTCGTGCGGGCCGCGCGGGCTGACGCGGCCCTGCGCGTTGATCACGCGCTGCCACGGAATCTTCGTATCCGCGGGCAGTGCGGCCAGCGCATAGCCGACCTGGCGCGGCCCGGTCGGGCCGGGCAGCACCGCGTGCTCGGCGATCTGCTTGTAGGTGGCGACGCGGCCGCGCGGAATGCGGCGGACCACGGCCCACACGCGCTGGTTGCGGTTCGGCGCCGGCGGCGGCGCCTCCGCTACCTTCGGCTGCCCGGCCGCCTTCGCCCGCTGCGCCGGCGTCGGCGCGCGCTTCACTGCGCGCCGCTTCGGATCAGGTCGCGACGCCACGCAGGGAGGCGAGCAGCGCCGCGTTGAACGCCGCGGGCGCTTCGACGTTGAAGAAATGCTGGGTGTCGGGAATCACGGTGAGCTGCGAGCCGGCGATGCGCTCGTGGATCAGCTCGGCCGCGCTGACCGGCGTCGAGGGATCGTCGGCGCCGACCAGCACCGCGGTCGGCACGGCGATCGCGCGGATGCTCTCGCGCTGATCCATGTCGCGTATCGCCCGGCAGCAGGCGACGTAGCCCGCAACCGGCGTCGCGAGAATGCCCTCGCGGATGCGCGCCACCTGGTCCGGGATGCGGCGCTGCGCGGCCGGCGTGAACCAGCGTGCGATCGTCGCCTCGGCGACGGCGGCCATGCCGCCGCGCGACACCGCGGCGATGCGCTGATCCCATAGATCGACGGGCCCCATGTAGGCGGCGGTCGCGCACAGCGCGAGGGTATGGAGACGTGACGCGTGCTGCGTGCCCAGCCACTGTCCCGTCATGCCGCCGAGCGACAGGCC
>JBFWSI010000715.1:0-2558 GCA_050248455.1 Gammaproteobacteria bacterium
GTCGCGAGGGCACCGCGCTCGCGTCGATGGGGATCTACGTGTTCAACACGCAGTTCCTCTACGAGCAGCTGATCAAGGACCGCGACACTCCCGGGTCGAGCCACGACTTCGGCAAGGACATCATCCCCGCGGCGATCGGCCGCTACCGCGTCGTCGCCCATCCGTTCCGCAGCCCGGTCGACGACGTGGTGGCCTACTGGCGCGACGTCGGCACCGTCGATGCCTACTACCGCGCGAACATGGAGCTGCTGGACATCACGCCGCAGCTCAATCTCTACGATCGCAACTGGCCGATCTGGACCTACCAGGAGCAGGTGCCGCCGGCGAAGTTCGTGTTCAACGACGACGGTCGGCGCGGTAACGCCGTCGATTCGATGGTCTCCGGGGGCTGCATCATCTCGGGCGCGCAGGTGACGCGCTCACTGCTGTTCTCGAACGTCCGCGTCGAGCTCGGCAGTGACATCAGCGACTGCGTGGTGCTGCCCGACGTGTCGATCGGCGCCGGCTGCCGCGTCCACCGCGCGGTGGTCGACCGCGGCTGCGTGCTCGCGCCGGGCACCGAGATCGGCATCGACGCCGACCGCGATCGCGAGCGCTTCTACGTCAGCCCGGAAGGCGTGGTGCTGGTCACGCCGGACGCGCTCGGTCAGCCGCGCCACTTCGTGCGCTGAAGCTCCTCGCTCACAGCCAACGCATCCGCCCCATCTCGAAGCGATGCGCGAGCAGCGGATGATGCGGATAGACGCGCACGCGCAGGCTGGCGAGGCCGGACAGCGTGGTCGCGATCTCGGCCGCGAAGATCTGCTCGCCGCCGTGCCGGCCGTCGAGCGGTGCGAGCTCGCGCGTTTCGCGCAGCTCGAAGCCGCCGCTCGCATCGCTGACCCCGATCTGGCATTCGACGCAGACGTCCGCGGCCTCCAGCGCATCGAGCGCGACGCCGACCGCGAGGCGGAAGCGCTCGCCGGCGTGCAGCGCCGCCGGCGGTCCTTCGACGAGGCGCACGGCGACCTGCAGCCAGTGCGCGACGATGCGCTGCTTCCACTCGGCGAGCGCACGTCCCGCAGCGGCGCCGTCGGCGGCCAGGCGCTGCGCGTGCCGCGCGGCCGGGCCGTAGAAATGCTCGGTGTATTCGAGCACCTGGCGCTCCGCGTTGAAGCGCGGCAGCACCGTGCGCTGTGAAGCCTTCGCGAGCCTGATCCAGGTGCTCGAATAGCCGCGGCCGTCGCGGTCGAAGTACATCGGCTTCGCGACCTCGAACAGCACGCGGCAGATCTCCTCCGCCTCCAGCCGGTTGCGTTCGTGATCGGGCAGGCCGTGGCCGATCGGCGCGATGCCGTAGCCGTTGTCGCCGGTGTAGCCCTCGGCCCACCAGCCGTCGAGGATCGACAGGTGCACGGCGCCATTGATCGCCGCCTTCATGCCGGAGGTGCCGCTCGCTTCCAGCGGGTATTCCGGATTGTTGAGCCAGATGTCGACGCCGGTGACGAGCTTGCGCGCGAGCGAGATGTCGTAGTTCTCGACCAGGAAGAGCCGGCCCTGGAACTCGGGCCTGAGCGAATATTCGTGCAGCTGGCGGATCAGATCCTGGCCGCCGCCGTCGCGCGCATGCGCCTTGCCGGCATAGATCAGGATCACCGGTCGCTCATCGTCGGCCAGCAGGCGCGCGAGGCGCGCCGGATCGCTCAGCAGCAGGGTCGCCCGCTTGTAGGTCGCGAAGCGCCGCGCGAAGCCGACGAGCAGCGGATCGTGCTCGGCGCTCAGGCGCTTCAGGCGCCGTTCGATTTCCGCCTGCACCACGCCGTGGCGCGTGTACTGGCGCGCGAGGCGCTCGCGCAGATCGCCGATCAGATCGAGCTTCAGCAGCTGCCGGATGCTCCACCACGAGTGATCGGGCAACTCGTCGATGCAGCTCCAGAACTCGGCGTTCGTCAGCTCGTTGCGCCACTGGCGGCCGAAGCGCAGATCGAAGAGGTTCACCCACGGCGTCGCGAGATAGGTATGGATGTGCACGCCGTTCGTCACGTGCGACAGCGGATTCTCGGCCGGCGCGATCTCGGGCCAGATGAAGTGCTCGTTCGCGCTCGCGACCGTCTCGTGCACGGCGCTGACGCCGTTGTGGAAGCGCGAGCCGCGGATCGCGAGCGAAGTCTGGTTGAAGCCGAGCACGTTCTGCGGGCTCGCGCCGAGCGCATAGAGGCCATGCTCGCCCTGGCCGAGATCGTGGATCATCTGCGGGAAGTAACGCCGCATCATGTCGTGCGGGAAGACATCGTGACCGGCCGGCACCGGCGTGTGCGTCGTGAACACCGTCGCCGCCGCGACGACTTCCAGCGCCGTCCTGAAGTCGAGCCCCTCGCGCATCCGCTCGCGCAGCCGTTCGAGCACCAGGAACGCGGCATGGCCCTCGTTGATGTGCCACACCGTCGGTGCGAGGCCCAGCGCGCGCAATGCGCGCACGCCGCCGATGCCGAGCACGATCTCCTGCGCGATGCGCATCTCCGCGTCGCCGCCGTAGAGCTCGAAGGTGATGCGCCTGTCCTCCGGCGAGTTCGTCTCCA
>JBFWSI010000716.1:0-2558 GCA_050248455.1 Gammaproteobacteria bacterium
CGCCGGATGCTCGATCAGCGCGCTCTCGACCTCGAAGGGGCCGATGCGGTAGCCGGCGGAGAGGATCACGTCGTCGGCACGGCCGACGAACCAGAAATTGCCGTCCTCGTCGACGTAGGCGCGATCGCCAGTCAGGTACCAGCCATTGCGGAACACGCGCGCGGTGCGCTCCGGATCGCCGCGGTATTCGGTGAAGAGGCCCGGCGGACGTCGCGGCTCGACGCGCACCGCCAGATCGCCCTCGCGCCGCGGCGGCAGCCGGCCGCCGTCGTCGTCGATCACCGCGAGATCGATGCCCGGCGAAGGCTTGCCCATCGAGCCGAAGCGGGCTTCGAGACAGGGAAAGCTCGCGCACAGCAGCACCGATTCGGTCTGGCCGTAGCCGTCGCGGATCGTGAGCCCCGTGGCCTTCTGCCAGGTCTCGATCACTTCGGGGTTCAAGGGTTCTCCGGCGCCGACGCAATGGCGCAGATGCGGGAAGCGATACTGCGCGAGATCCTCCAGCACCAGCATGCGGTAGATCGTCGGCGCGCCGCAGAAAGTCGTGATCGGATACTGCGCGAGCACCTCGAGCAGGCGCTTCGGCACGAAGGCGTCGGTGTGGTGGACGAACAGCGTCGCGCCGCAGGCCCAGGGGCCGAAATAGCTGCTCCACGCCGCCTTGGCCCAGCCCGTGTCGCTCATGTTCCAGTGCAGATCGCCGGGCTTCAGATCGAGCCAGTAATGGCCGGTGATGCGATGGGCGAGGCCGTAGGACTGCGGCTGCATCGCCATCTTCGGATAGCCCGTCGTGCCCGAGGTGAAGTAGCACAGCGCATCGTCGTCCGCCGCGGTATCGGCGGCAGCGTAGTCCGCCGCGGCGGCGACGACCGCCGTCTCATAGTCGATCCAGCCGTCGCGACGGCCGTCGACGAGAATCTTCGCGCGCAGGCTGCCGGGCGCGATCTCCTCGAACTTGGCCGCGTTGCGCGTATCGGTGATGACGACGGTCGCCCGCGAGGCTTCGATGCGGTACTCGAGATCCTTCGGCGCGAGCTGGGTCGTGCCCGGCGACGCGACGACGCCCATGCGCAGGCAGGCGGTCAGCACTTCCCACCACGCGACCAGCCGCGGCAGCAGGATGATCGCGGTGTCGCCGCGCCGGACGCCGGCGGCGGCGAGCACGTTGCAGAAGCGCCGCGAGCGCTCGGCGAGCTGCGCATAGCTCATGCGCACTTCGCTGCCGTGGTCGTCGATCCAGTACAGCGCCTGCAGGTCCGGCTGCTCGGCCCAGCGATCGATGACATCGCGCGCGAAGTTGAAACGGGCGGGCGGGTTCCAGACGAAGCGACTGCGCTCCTCGTCGTAATCGATCATGTTCGGCATGGCGAATTCCAGGCTGTCCGAGGGGATGGCGAGCCCGCCGCGCAATGCGGCGGGCGTCGCATTCAAGCACAGCGGGCCGCCGCTTGTCACAGCGGCCGGCGCGCCGCGCCGGGCCTCGCCTCAGAACCAGGCGTCCTGCATCGCGAGACAGGTGTCGTCGGCCTGCGCGAGCAGCGCGAGCCGCTCGGGCACTTTCGCCAGCTCGTAGCGATAGAAGTAACGACAGGCCTGCAGCTTGCCGGCGTAGAAATCGCGCTCGCCGCCGGCGGCATCTGCGATGGCCTGCACGGCGACGACGGCCATCTTCAGCCACAGCCAGCCGACGACGACGTGGCCGAAGGTGTCGAGGTAGATGCCGGCGTTGGCGAGCGCGCGCGTGAGCTCGCCGCCGTCGCGCAGCCTGCCCAGCGCGGCCGTGGTGTCGACCAGCGCGGCGCGCACGGCGCGGAAGCTCGCGACGTACTCCGCGAGCGCCGGCAGCGCGGCCGCGTCGGCGAGCGTTGCATCGAACTCGGCGAGCAGGCGCTCGAGAGCGGCGCCGCCGCGCATCGCGACCTTGCGCCCGAGCAGATCGATGCCGTGGATCCCGTGCGCGCCTTCGTGGATCGGGTTCAGCCGGTTGTCGCGGTAGAAGCGCTCGAGCGGATAGTCGCGCGTGTAGCCGTAGCCGCCGAGGATCTGGATCGCGTGCTTGTTGGCCTCGAGGCAGAACTCGCTGGGCCAGGACTTCGCGATCGGCGTCAGGATGTCGAGCAGCAGCGCGAGCCGGTCGCGCGCGGCGGCGTCGGCGGTGGTGCGTTCGCAGTCGATGAGCCAGGAACAGTACAGCTCGAGCGCGAGACCGCCTTCGACGGCCGCCTTCTGCGCCAGCAGCAGGCGCCGGATGTCGGCATGCTCGACGATCGACAGCATCGGGCTCGACGGATCCTTGTTGTCGGGATGCCGGCCCTGCGGGCGCTCGCGCGCATAGCGCAGCGAATGCAGGTAGCCCGTCGTGCCGAGCGCGACGGCGCCGAGCCCGACGCCGATCCGCGCCTCGTTCATCATGTGGAACATGCACGCGAGCCCCTGGTGCGGCGCGCCGAGCAGCCAGCCGCGGCACTCGCCCTGCTCGCCGAGGTTGAACACCGCGTTGACGGTGCCGCGATAGCCCATCTTGTGATTGAGGCCGGCGATGCGCGCGTCGTTGCGCG
>JBFWSI010000717.1:0-2554 GCA_050248455.1 Gammaproteobacteria bacterium
TCGACCACCGAGAACACCGAGGTAACAAAGGGAGCGGGCGCGCTTCGGCCGACTCGAGAGCCCGGGTTTCGCTACGCTGCACCCGGGCTACGAAGGCCGTCGTCTCGTAGCCCGGAAGGAGCGCCGCGCAGCGGCGCGGAATCCGGGATTGCGGGTGATGCGTGCTTCATGGCCGTTGGGCTTCCTTCGTCAGCCCAACCTGCATTTTTTCTTCTTCTCTGCGTACTCGGTGGCCGACAACCTCCATCCGGTGGCAGTCGCACCGAGCCCAGGCCTGCGCGAGGCAGGCGCCGATCGCGTCGGCATCGTGCCGCTCGCGCACGCAGTCGAACAGCTGCGAGGCCTGCGAGTAATGCCGGCGCAGCAGGTTCAGCCACTGTTTCAAGCGGCCGGGCGCATGCCGGGGCGCGAGATCGCGCGTCACGCGCTGCCAATAGTCGTCGAGCATCGGCAGCAGCCGCGGCCAGTCCTCCGCATGCGCACGTTCGCGAACGCCGGCGAGCCGCGCGCGAATGCGCTCGACGAGGAAGGGATCGGCGATGGCGCCGCGGCCCAGCATCACGTCGGCGCGGCCGCTCTCGGCGCGACAGCGCAGATAGTCCTCGACGGTCCAGATCTCGCCGTTGGCGACGACGGGCACCTGTACCGCGTCCGCGATCCGCGCGACCCATGACCAGTGCGCGGGCGGCCGGTAGCGCTCGTCGCGCGTGCGGGCGTGGACCACGATCAGTTCGGCGCCCCCGGCCTCCAGCGCCTGCGCCGCCTCGATCGCGCGCGAGGTGTCCTGCACGCCGAGCCGCATCTTCGCGCTGAAGCGCGTGCGGCCGCCGATGGCGCTGCCGACCGCCGCGGTCACTGCGTACAGCAGCTCCGGTTCGTCGAGCAGCACCGCGCCGCCGCGATGGCGGTTCACCTGCGGCGCGGGACAGCCGAAATTCAGATCGATGCCGGCCGGCGCGAGCGTCAGGAGCCGCGTCGCGTTGGCGGCCATGCGCTCGGGATCCGAGCCGAGCAGCTGCACGCGCAGCGGCACGCCGCCCGCGGTCCTGGACCCCGTCGCGAGCTCGGGCGCCATGCGCAGGAAATAACGCCGCGGCAATACTTCCTGCGTCACGCGCACGAACTCCGTCACGCACCAGTCATAGGGCGCCGCACTCGTGAGCACCGCGCGCAGGCGCGGGTCGAGCAGGCCCTCCATCGGGGCCAGCAGCAGGCGCGGCGGCGGGCGTAGCGGAGTCGGGATCTGCATCGGACGAGCGCACGGCGAGTGGCGAAGGGCCGGCATCATAAGCGAATCCGACGCGCGCGTCGGCCGTCCGGGGCCGGCCTGCTAGAATGGCCCCGGGCCTGTGGCCCACCCCTTTCCAGCCGAGTCAGCACCATGGGACGCATATTCGAAACCCGCAAACACACGATGTTCGCGCGCTGGGACCGCATGGCGAAGCAGTTCACGCGCATCGGCAAGGACATCGCGATCGCGGTGCGCGCCGGCGGCGGCGATCCGGCGAACAACCCGGCCCTGCGCCGCGTGATCCAGAACGCGCGCGCGGCGAACATGCCGAAAGACAAGGTCGAAGCCGCGATCAAGCGCGCGCTGGGCAAGGACGCGGCGAACTACGAGACGGTCGTCTACGAAGGCTATGCGCCGCACGGCGTCGCGCTGCTCGTCGAGACCGCGACCGACAACCCGACGCGCACCGTCGCCAGCGTGCGCAGCGCCTTCAACAAGCACGGCGGCAATCTCGGGATCAGCGGCAGCGTCAACTTCATGTTCAAGCGCATGGGCGTGTTCCGCATCAACCCCGAAGGCATCGACCAGGACGACCTCGAGCTCTACCTGATCGATCACGGCCTCGAGGAGATGGGTGAGAGCACCGGCGAGAAGGGCGAGCCGCAGATCCTCGCGCGCTGCGACTTCCCGCACTTCGGCCAGATGCAGAAGGCGCTCGAAGACCGCGGCGTCGCCGTCATCTCGGCCGAGAGCGAGTACATCTGCGTCACGCCGACCGAGCTGCCCGAAGATCAGGCCCACGAAGTGATGGAACTCGTCGACAAGCTCGAGCAGGACGACGACGTGCAGAAGGTGTATCACACGCTGGCCTGAGACAGCTCGTCTTCGCAGCCCCGATTCAGCTGCGCTTCTTCCGGGCCTCGGTGCCGGTTGATGCGTCGATTGAATCCAAATAACTGAGCGCAAATACGCTCCCCTGGCTGCTCGATAGCGCATGCGCACGTAGAAGCCCTCTTCGTCATGCCCGCGCAAGCGGGAATCCACGCACTACCCCGGCGCCCGGTGCAGAAAAAAATCGCCCGACGGAGATCTCGTTGTCAGGCGTGGATTCCCGCCTGCGCGGGAATGACGGTAAACGAGCACGCGGTGGAGCATGGCTGCGCTCAGCCATCAGCCGCGGAGGGCTGAAGGGAGATCGATTGGGCCGGCGGCTCCGTAACGACATGGCGACGACGGGCGCACACGTGACGGAGGTCCCCATCAATCCATTTCTTCCTCCGTGTCCTCCGTGGCTATATAGCTGAGCGTAAATGCGCTCCACTG
>JBFWSI010000718.1:0-2554 GCA_050248455.1 Gammaproteobacteria bacterium
CGCCTGGACGGCTGGCCGAAAGTGCAGCGCGCACTTGCCGTCATCGACGCCGTGGAGGCGCTGGGCCTCGACCCGGCCGACGTGTCGCCGGACTACTGGCGACACGCGCACAACCGCCTAGCCGCCAATCTGGAGCCGAGCGACTACACGCCGGAACGACATGCGGCGTGGATTGGGCGTCGGAGGATCGACCCGTGACGCGCCGCCGCTATCTCGCCGTCACGGCGCTGGCCGCGATGGGCGTTGCCGTCGCAAGCGCCATCGAGACGCCGACGAAACTCATTTGGAACGCCACGGCCAGCGCGCCGGTAGGCTTCTACACCGTCGAGCCGGCCGACCGGATCGAGGTGCCCGAGCTGGTCGCGGTCATGCCGCCCGAACCGCTCGCCCCCTTCATGGTGCAGCGCGGTTATGTCGGACGCGGCGTGCCGCTGTTGAAGCGCGTCGTCGGCCTTCCAGGGCAGCGGGTTTGCCGCGCCGGCCGCACGATCACGGTTGACGGGATCGAGATGGGCGAGGCGCTGGAGCGCGACCGGATCGGCCGCGAACTACCCGCTTGGCAGGGCTGCCGCCTTATCGCGCCCGGCGAAATCTTCCTCATGAATTGGGAGGTCCGCGACAGCCTGGACGGCCGTTACTTCGGACCCATCCCCGCAAGCTCCGTCATCGGTCGAGCGGTCCCGCTCTGGACCGATGAGGAAGGCGTCGGCCGCTTCGAGTGGCGCGCGCCGACGCACTGACTTCGTGCTTACCCAACCAATCACAAGGAGACTGACAATGCCCGCCAATATCTTTGAACCCACCACCAACGGTTACACCGGCCGCGTCCGGCTGTTCGGCATTGACGAGGCAATCGTGCTCGTCGCCATCGAGCCGGGCGACGGCGAGAACACGCCCGCCTATCGCATCCACCTCGACGACGAGGACGGCCCCGAGATCGGCGGGGCGTGGAAACGTGTCGGCGAACGCGCGGGGGATTACATCGCCCTGGAGATCGACAGCCCGCTTTTCCCTGCGCTGTTTCGCCCCGCGCTGTTCCAGGCCGACGACGAGGCACGCACGTTTCGGCTCGCGTGGAAGCGGCCGAAGGCGCGCGAGGATCGGAGCTAATTGGTGCGCGTTCCGATCATCCCTTTGTTCGCGGGAACGCACTCGCATCCCTTCGTCCCGCTCGGCGACAAGACGGCCGGCGCGCGCAGCGAAGGTCAAGGGCGGCCACCGGCCGGCGCTTTGCGCGCACCCTTTACCGTAGCGAGCACGCTGGCAGGCTGGCGTCATAGCGGCGACAGGAAGCCATGGCGCTATGCCGTCCTGTTGCTGGCCGGCGCACTATCAGTCTGCGCCGGATCGGGCGTCGCGGTCGCGCAATCCGCGTCGGTCGTGCGCCCGGTTGCCGTCGATCCCTATGCCGCGCACATCACCGAGGCGTCGCAGCGGTTCGGCATCCCCGAGCACTGGATTCGCGCCGTGTTGCGCGCCGAGAGCGCGGGCGACGTGCGCGCGATTTCGTCGGCCGGCGCGATGGGATTGATGCAGGTTATGCCCGACACTTGGGCGGGCCTGCGTGCCCGTCACCGGCTCGGCCGCGATCCCTATCAGCCCCGCGACAACATCCTCGCAGGCACGGCCTATCTGCGCGAAATGTGGGATCGCTACGGCAATGTCGGCGCGATGCTCGCGGCCTACAACGCCGGCCCCGGCCGCTACGACGAGCACCGTTCGACCGGCCGTCCGCTGCCGGCCGAAACCCGCGCCTATGTCGCCGCGCTCGCGCCGATCTTCGGCGGCGCGGCTGCATCTGAAGCGCCGTCATCGGCACCGCCACCGCCGCCCGACTGGCGCGACGCACCGCTCTTTGTGCTGCGCCCGAACGACAGCCAATCGACGGTCGCGCCGTCATCCGAGACACAACCCGGCGACCTGTTCGCTGCCGTTTCGGGGCCGGATCGCCGATGAAGATCGCCTATGCCGACCCGCCTTATATCGGCTGCGCACACCTCTACCGCGACCATCCCGACTATGCGGGCGAAGTCGATCATGCGCGCCTGATAGAGCGGCTGGATCGCAACTATGACGGCTGGATTTTGCACGCCGCCGCGACGCCCCGTTCCATTGCGACGCTCGCCCCATTTGTCGAGCGGACGGGCGCGCGGTGGATGGCCTGGGTGAAGGGATTCGCCGCGTTCAAGCGCAATATTCCCGTCGCGTTTGCGTGGGAGCCGGTCATCGTGAAGGCGGCGCGAAAGCCCGTCGTCAGCAAGCGCCTGGTGATGCGGGATTGGATTCAGGAGAGCATCACCCTGCGTCGCGGCCTCACTGGCGCGAAGCCCGAAGCGGTCTGCCATTGGGCGTTCGAGATGGTCGCCGCGCGCCCCGACGACACGCTCGACGACCTGTTTCCAGGCAGCGGCGCGGTCGCCGAAGCGTGGCGCACATGGCGTCTCAAATTCGCATTGCCGGACGAGCCGGCGGCGCGCGTCGCTGCACCCATCGGTGTGCAGGATCAGGCAGCGGATGGAGCAGAACCATGAGGGCCGGAGAGGCAGAGAAGGAC
>JBFWSI010000719.1:0-2553 GCA_050248455.1 Gammaproteobacteria bacterium
CCGTTGCAAGACGGCAAGGAGGAGGAGACATGAAAACGGCAGCGAAGGCCCGGACCGCGACGTTCGGCTTGAAAGCGCTTCTGTTGCTGGGCTTTGGGCTCGCCTCTGCCGGTGCCGCCGCAGCGGCGGATTTTGAGGACGGTCGCAAGATAGGCCTGACCGTGCTGCCGACCGGCGACCGCACCGTGCGGGTTGCCGTGGCTGACGCACGACAGGTCGCGGGCGACGTGAAGGTGCGAGTGCGCATCGTGCGCCAGCGCATCCACGGCCTGAACCGTGCACACACGGTGCGTCTGGCCGTCGTCAACGACAAGGGCGTGGTCGAACACAGTGACATGCGCCGCATCTCGCGGGCTGCGTTGCAGCGCCGCGGCGCCGGCTACCAGTGGCTGACGCTGAGTCTGCCGCACGAGATGACGGCCGGCGACACGCTGGTGCTGTCGCTCGGGCCGGCGCCCGCTACTTGATGGCGGCGACATGTCTGAAGCTTCGATGCAACCGGATGAGGACGGCTGCACGTCGCCCCCATCCGGAGCCTTGTCGGGCCGCGTTGCGACGTCGTGGATCGAACCTGGCGAGCGCCGGCACGAAAAGCGCGATGGCCGGCGAAACCGGCACAGGCCACGGCGCTTCCACCAAGTTCGACCCGACGTCCTGCGCTCCCAGGTAGTGGCCGAGTTCGACCGGCATATCGGGGTCGTACAGACAGCTCGGGTTGTTGATGCAGTCGGGATGCGAGTCGTCGAGAGCGAGGATCGCTTCATGGTCCTCGGCCTTGTACCCGGCGCCGAAAGCGAGGAACTCATAGCGGCGGAGAACCGAAGCCGCCTCGGGGCCGGTCGGCCCACCGTGAGCAGGTTCGAGCTTTATTGACGGCGGTGAATCGGGGCTGCCCGGATCGCATTGATGCAATTGACATTCGATATCGACCTATTCGACTTTCGGGTTTCCAGCCGCCAGCTCATCCGGTTCCAGCGCATCTTTCGAGTTCCGTCGCGAAGACTTTCATCTATAGCTGAGCGTAAATACACTCCACTGGCTGTTCGATGGCGCATGCGCACGTAGAAGCCCCCTGCGTCATGCCCGCGCAAGCGGGTATCCACGCACTCCCCCGGCGTCCAGCGGGGAAAAGAGGGATCGCCCGACGGAGGCCTCCTCGTTCGGCGTGGATTCCCGCTTGCGCGGGCATGACGGTAAACGGCACGCAGTGGCATTTACGCTCAGCTATATAGATGGCGTCATAACCGTTCGCGGCGTGCCGAAATCCCAGGTCGCACGGTCCCGCAGCGCATGATGGGCCACCCGTGCGCCGAAACTGACGCCGTCGTTACCCGAACCTGCGTTTTCTTGCGTAGTGCCGGCAGGGCACTATGGGTCAGTCTAGACCGGTGTTACTTTGGAAATGCTTAAGACGGGATGACTACCTGCCTCCCGTCACATCCAACAGCGTTCCTGTCACGTATGACGCGTCCGGCGACAGCAGCCACAGGATTGCGGCGGCAACCTCGTCGGCCGTGCCGCCGCGCCGTATCGGCACGCCGCCCTGCAAGCGCTCGACGCGGCCGGGATCGCCGCTGCTCGCATGGATCTCGGTCGCGATGAGGCCGGGACGCACCGCGTTGACGCGCACGCCTTCGGCAGCGACCTCGCGCGCGAGACCCAGCGTGAAGGTGTCGATGGCGCCCTTGCTCGTCGCGTAGTCGACGAACTCGCCGGGCGAGCCCAGCCGGGCCGCGGCCGAGGAGAGATTGACGATGGCGCCGCCATCGCCGCCGTGCCGCGTCGACATGCGGCGCACGGCCGCCTGGGCGCACAGCACGCTGCCGAGGATGTTGACCTCGAACACGCGACGCAGTCGTGCGACGTCCATGTCTTCGACCCGCATCTGGCGCGCCGTGATCCCGGCGTTGTTGACCAGCGCGTCGAGCCGGCCGAACTCGCGATCGCTGGTCGCGAACACGCGCTCGACCGCGGCCGGATCGGCGACGTCCGCCTGCACCGCCAGTGCGCGTCCCCCTCGAGCTTCGATCGCAGCCACCACGCTCGCCGCGGCCGCCGCCTGCCCGGCATAGGTCAGCAGCACTTCGTAGCCCGCGCGCGCCGCGCGCAGCGCCGTCGCGGCCCCGATGCCGCGACTGCCGCCGGTGACGATCAGATGCTTCGTTCCCATGCCTGGCTCCAATGCTCGCCTCGTCGAGGGTGTCAGAGGCCGTGGGCGGCGACCGTCAGCGCCCCGCGCAGGCCGACGTCCTCGGCGAGGACGGCGTGCACGGGCAGCGTCGCGACCAGCCCGGCATGCCCGGCCTTGGCCGTGAAGCGCTCGAGAAACCCGCTGTCCTGCAGTGCCGGCAGCACGCGCGCGGTGATACCGCCGGCGAGGTAGACGCCGCCGCGCGGCAGGAAGGCGAGGGCGAGATCGCCGGCGATCGAGCCGAAACAGCGTGCGAAGAGCTCGAGCGCGCGGCGCGCGACGGGGTCGTGCTCGTCCAGCGCGCGCTTGACGACGATCGCCGGCGCCGCGACGTCAGGGGCGACGCCCTGCGTCGCCTGCAC
>JBFWSI010000720.1:0-2551 GCA_050248455.1 Gammaproteobacteria bacterium
TGAGGTCTTCGTCCCGACCGTCCCGATGCGCGGCGCCTGCGGGCGCCGCGTCGGTTTCCGGCCGGCGGCCATCGTAGCCCGGGTGCAGCGCGCAGCGCGGACCCCGGGATTCCGGCATCGAAGCTTGTCCTCGCGCCGCTGCGCTTCAGCCGGCGCCGAGGGAGGGGTTTCAGTTTCCGGCCAGCTTTTCCTTCAGCAGATCGTTGACCTGCTGCGGATTGGCCTTGCCCTGCGACTTCTTCATCACCTGGCCGACGAAGAAGCCGAAGACCTTGTCCTTGCCGGCGCGATACTGCTCGACCTGCTGGGGGTTGGCGGCGACGATTTCGTCGATGATTGCCGCGAGCGCGCCGGTGTCGCTGAGCTGCTTCAGGCCGCGCGCCTCGATGATCTCGTCGGCGCTGCCCGCGCCGTTCCACATCGCCTCGAAGACCTGCTTCGCCATCGAATTCGAGATAGTGCCGTCGCGCACGCGCGCGATGAGCCGGCCGAGCGCGGCGGGCGCGACGGGGCAGGACTCGATGCCGCTGCCGGCGCGATTGAGCGCCGCGAAGACTTCGCCGTTCAGCCAGTTCGACGCCGCGCGTGCGTCCCCGGCCGCGGCGACCAGCGCCTCGAAGTAATCGGCGATCGCGCGATCCTGCGTGAGCGTCTCGGCGTCCGCCGCCGGCAGCGCGTAGTCCGCGACGTAGCGGGCACGCCGTGCCCACGGCAGCTCCGGCAGCGCGTCGCGCGCGCGCGCGAGCTGCGCGGCGCCGACGACGATCGGCAGCAGATCCGGATCGGGGAAATAGCGGTAGTCGTGTGCGTCTTCCTTGCTGCGCATGCTGCGCGTCTCGTCGCGCTCGGGGTCGTAGAGCCGCGTCTCCTGCACCACCTGGCCGCCGCCCTCGATCAGCTCGATCTGGCGCTCGACCTCGTAGGCGATCGCCTTCTCGACGAAGCGGAAGGAATTG
Source organism: Gammaproteobacteria bacterium (assembly GCA_050248455.1). Classification (GTDB taxonomy): domain Bacteria; phylum Pseudomonadota; class Gammaproteobacteria. The sequence continues at coordinate 957 of JBFWSI010000720.1, forward strand.
ATGTTCTTGATCTCGGCGCGCGTGCCGAGCTTCTCGCTGCCGGCGCGGCGCACCGAGACGTTGGCGTCGCAGCGGAACGAGCCTTCCTGCATGTTGCCGTCGCAGATCCCGAGGTAGCGCACCAGCGTGTGCATCGCGCGCATGTAGGCGACGGCCTCCTCCGGCGAGCGCAGATCCGGCTCGGACACGACTTCGAGCAGCGGCGTGCCGGCGCGGTTCAGATCGATGGCCGTCGCGCCGGGATAGGCGTCGTGCACGGACTTGCCGGCGTCCTCCTCGAGATGCGCGCGCGTCACGCGGATCACTTTCTCGCTGCCGTCGGCGAGGCGGATCGGCAGCCGTCCGTGCGCGACGATCGGCAGCTCGTACTGGCTGATCTGGTAGCCCTTCGGTAGATCCGGATAGAAGTAGTTCTTGCGCGCGAATACCGAGCTTGGCGCGATCCGCGCGTCGAGCGCGAGGCCGAGCCGGATCGCCATCTCCACCGCCGCGGCGTTGAGGACGGGCAGCACGCCGGGCAAGCCGAGGTCGATTGCACAGGCCTGCGTATTCGGCGGCGCGCCATAGGCGGTGGACGCGCCCGAGAAGATCTTGCTCGCGGTCGCGAGCTGCACGTGGATCTCGAGGCCGATGACGGTTTCCCAGCTCATGTCTGCGGCGGCCTCGCGAGGTGCCAGCGCGTTTCCTGCTGGTAGCGATGAGCGACGGCGAGCAGCCGCGCCTCGTCGAAATAATTGCCGATGAGCTGCGCACCGACCGGCAGGCCGTCGACGAAGCCGGCCGGCATCGACAGCGCCGGCAGGCCGGCGAGGTTCACCGCGGTGGTGTAGACGTCGGACAGGTACATCGTCAGCGGATCGTCGGTCTTCTGCCCCAGCGCGAAGGCCGTGCCGGGCGTGGTCGGGCCGAGGATTACGTCGACCTCGGCGAAGGCGCGCACGAAGTCCTGCTGGATCAGCCGCCGCAGCTGCTGGGCCTTGCGGTAGTAGGCGTCGTAATAGCCGGCAGACAGCGCATAGGTGCCGACGAAGATGCGCCGCTTCACTTCGGCGCCGAAACCCTCGGCGCGGCTGCGCGTGTAGAGATCGAGCAGGTCCTGCGGATCCTCGCAGCGATGGCCGAAGCGCACGCCGTCGTAGCGCGAGAGATTCGACGAGCACTCGGCCGAGGCGACGACGTAATAGGCCGGAATCGCGTAACGCGAGTGCGGCAGCGCGATCTCGCGCGTCGTCGCGCCGAGCCGCTTCAGCACCTCGAGGCCGGCCTCGATCGCGGCGCGCACGCCGGCATCGAGCCCGTCCGCGAAATACTCGGCCGGCAGGCCGATGCGGAGATCGGCGAGCGGTGCGTCGAGCAGCCGCGTGTAGTCTTCGGCGGCGCGCTCGACCGAGGTCGAATCGCGCGCGCAGTGGCCCGCCATCGCGTTCATCAGCAGCGCGCAGTCGGCAGCCGTCAGCGCCATCGGCCCGCCCTGATCGAGACTGGACGCGAAGGCGATCATCCCCCAGCGCGACACGCGGCCGTAGGTCGGCTTCAGGCCCGTGATCCCGCACAGCGCGGCGGGCTGGCGGATCGAGCCGCCGGTGTCCGTGCCC
>JBFWSI010000721.1:0-2544 GCA_050248455.1 Gammaproteobacteria bacterium
TTGGCCTGGCGCCGGGAGCGGTTGCCGAAACGGCGCTCGTGCCAGCGGTTGCGCAGTGCCACCCACGGCGTCATCCGGTCGTCCACGCCCGCGGCCATCGCGGCCCGAAACGCCAGCGCCAGGTCGCCTTCGACGTCGAGGTCGCCGTGGAAGTAGGCTTCGAGCAGTGCCACGTGGCCCTCGCGTGCGATCGCGAGCAGCGTGCGCCGGTGCCGCACGCGGAGCGTGAAGGCCGGTGGCGCGTCGCTGCTGGCGATCACCTCGCCATCCGGCAGGATCATGCGGAACGGAATCGCCGTGCGGGCGCGCAACGCGTCGGCGATGCGGGCCAGCGGGCGCGCCAGCGCGGACGGCGCGCGCTCGCGCGCCGGTTCGGCGGACACCCCGTTCACGCGTGTTTCCCGGCCCGCATCGGCACCTCGATCTGTTCGACTGTCTCATCGTCGCGCGGCCGCCGCCGCTGCGGCTTGACATGACGCAAAGGAAACGCGTTCGTCGGGTACCATCATGCTCGCTTGCCGGCCGGATGCCCGACGAATCTCGCCGAGGCGATGAAATCCCATGCAGATCACGTTCCTCGGCGCTACTCGCACGGTCACCGGCGCCAAGTACCTGGTGCGCGCGGGCGCGGGCAGTGTGCTCGTCGATTGCGGGCTCTTCCAGGGCCTGAAGGCGTTGCGCTTGCGCAACTGGGCGCCGCTGCCGATCGAGCCGGCGCGGCTCGATGCGGTGGTGCTCACCCACGCGCACCTCGATCACGCGGGCTACCTGCCGCTCCTGGCGAAGCAGGGCTTCGCGGGCCGCGTCCACTGCAGCCACGCCACGTACGAACTGTGCCGCATCCTGCTGCCCGACAGCGGACGCCTGCAAGAGGAGGAGGCGTCCTTCGCCAATCGTCACGGCTTTTCGAAGCATGCGCCGGCGTTGCCGCTTTACACGGAAGAGGAGGCGCAGCGCTGCCTGCGGCTGTTCGCGCCCGCGCGGTTCGACGAGGAGACGGCGCTGCCGCATGGGCTGCGGGTGCGGCTGACGCCCGTGGGGCATATCTTGGGCGCCGCCGCGGTGACGCTGCAAGGCGAGGGCCGCACGGTCGTGTTCTCCGGCGACGTCGGGCGTCCGCACGATCCGATCATGCGTGCGCCGGCGGCGATCGAGGCCGCGGACTACCTCGTGGTGGAGTCGACCTACGGCGATCGCGTCCATGCGGCCGAGCCGCCGTCGATCGCGCTGGGCGAGGCCATCAACCGCACTGTGAGCCGCGGCGGCAAGGTCATCGTGCCGTCCTTCGCCGTGGGCCGTGCACAGTCGCTGCTGTACAGCATCCATCGCCTCAAGGCCGATGGCGTGATCGATGCCGCCATTCCCGTCTACCTGGACAGTCCGATGGCCGTGGACGTGACCGCGCTGTACGCGCGCTTTCGCTCGCTCCACCGGCTGAGCGCGGACGAGTGCCGTGCAATGTGCGCCGCCGCGAAGATCGTGAACACACCGGAGGAATCGCGCGCGCTCGACCAGCGGGCCTATCCCGCCGTGATCGTCGCCGCGAGCGGCATGGCCACGGGTGGACGGGTGCTGCATCACCTGCGCGCGCTGGCGCCCGACCCCCGCAACACGATCCTGTTCTCCGGATACCAGGCGGCCGGCACGCGCGGCGGCCGCATCGTTGCCGGCGAGCCGGCGGTGAAGATCCACGGCCACATGGTGCCGATCCGTGCCGAGGTGGCGCAACTCGACGGCCTGTCCGCCCATGCGGACCGTATCGAGTTGCTCGAGTGGCTGCGCGGCTTCCGCACGCCGCCGCGACGCACGTTCGTCACCCATGGCGAGCCGGTGGCCGCGGAGGCCATGGCGGCGCAGCTGCGCGACGTGCTCCGCTGGGATACGGCCGTGCCGGATTACCTCGACACGGTCGAGCTTTCGTGATGTGCCGCGGCGCCGGTCAGGCGCCGGCGGTGACTTCGTCCGTCCACACCTTGAAGCTCGTGAGCGTGTTGGGCCCGAAGGTGCTGCTGATCGCCACATCGGACGCGTCGCGTCCGGGGGCGATCAACAGGCGGCCGATGCGGGGCGTGTTGTTGCGGGCATCGAACGTGTACCAGTGGCCGTCGAGGAACGCCTCGAACCAGGCCGAGAAGTCCATCGGACCGTGCGGCGGCGGCACGCCGATGTCGCCCAGGTAGCCGGTGCAGTAGCGCGCGGGAATGTTCATGCAGCGGCAGAACGCCACGGCGAGGTGGGCGTAGTCCCGGCACACGCCGGTCTTGTCGTGAAACGCCTCGAGCGCGGTGCGCGTCATGCGCGCGTGGTGGTAGCCGAACTCGATGTGCCGGTGCACGAAGTCGCAGATGGCCTGGACGCGCGCCCAGCCCATGGGGGTATTGCCGAACAGGTTCCACGCAGTCTCCGACAGCCGGTCCGTTTCGCAGTACCGGCTGCCGAGGAGAAACAGCAGCGTTTCCTCCGGCAGGTCTTCCACGCGATGCTGATGGGCGAAGGGCACGACGACGTCGGGCAGGCCGCTGTCGTTGACCAGCGCGTTCGCCG
>JBFWSI010000722.1:0-2543 GCA_050248455.1 Gammaproteobacteria bacterium
CGAGACGATGGATGAGGCCCGCGCGCGGCAGGGCCGCGAGCTCCGGCCAACGGTGGAGCAGGCCGTTGACCAGCGTGTGCGCGCGATTGCCCGCGCCGGGATGCACGACGAGGCCGGCCGGCTTGTCGACGACGATGCACTCGCGATCCTCGACGACGACGCCGAAGCCTATCGCCTCCGGCGCAGTCTCCTCGCTGGCGTCGAGCACCGCGTCGAGCTCGACCGCATCCCCGGGCGCGACCAGCTCGCGCGGCTTGCACGCGCGGCCGTTGAGCCGCACGCGACCCTCGCGAATCCAGCTCGCCAGCAGCGTGCGGGAATAGTCGTCGAACAGCGCGGCAAGCGCCTGGTCGAGGCGCCGACCGGCGAGCTCGGCCGGCACGGTCGCGCGATGGTGGACTTCGTTGACGGGTGAGACGCTCATGGACCGGGAGTCTACTGCATGCCCGATTTTCCAACCCGGGATCGGGTGCGTCGTCGCGACGAAGATCCCCGGGTGCCGCTACGCTCTAAGGTATCCCCACGAAATTTTCAGCGCTGCCCGAGAATTCGCCGGTACTCCTCGTCACTCCCGCGAAAGCGGGAGTCCAGCGGGGGCGCCGTGCCAGAACGTGGATTCCCGCCTGCGCGGGAATGACGCGCTTTTTGAGGTTCTCGCGCTCGTTTTTTCGTGGGGATACCTTAGCGCTACGCTGCACCCGGGCTACGACGCGCTTGTCTGTGCCCGGCGCGCGCTTTCGTAGCCCGGGTGGAGCGCGCAGCGCGTAACCCGGGATCGGCGTGTGAGCTCGATGAAGATCCCCGGTACGGCGTGAGCCGGCTCCGCTGCCTTGGTCTGATCGGGGCGAGCCCTTACAATGCCGGCCATTCAGCACAGGCGCGCTCGTCGCGCGATCTCCAGCCAGTGAAAGCCAATTCCCCGATTTCCACTTCCGCCGGCCGCGTCGCCTGCCTGGCACTGCTCTCGATCTTCGTCCTGCTGCTCGCCGGCTGCGGCCTCCTGCCGGACAAGGATCCGGAGGAGCTGCCGGAGAACTGGCCCGAGGACAAGCTCTACTACGCGGCCAAGGACCGGCTCGATTCCGGCTCCTGCAACGGCGCGATCGAGTACTACGAGAAGCTGCAGGGTCGCTATCCCTTCGGGCCTTACGCCGCGCAGGCGCAGCTCGAGCTCGGCTATTGCTACTACAAGCAGGACGAGACGGAGTCCGCGATCGCGGCGGTCGATCGCTTCATGAAGCTGAACCCGACCCATCCGCACATGGACTATGCGTTCTACCTGCGCGGGCTCATCAACTTTTCCTCCGGCAAGGGCCTGGTCGAGCGCCATCTGCCGCGCGACTCGTCGCAGCGCGATCCGGGCGCGTCGCTGCAGGCCTTCAACGACTTCTCCGAGCTCATCAAGCGTTTCCCGGACAGTCGCTACGTCGCGGACTCGCAGCTGCGCATGCGCCACCTGCGCAACATCCTCGCCCAGCACGAGGTCAACGTCGCGAACTGGTACATGCGCCGCGGCGCCTTCGTCGCGGCGGCAAATCGCGCGCGCTACGTCGTCGAGAACTACCAGCAGACGCCGGCGATGCCGGAAGCGCTGATCCTGATGGCGAAGGCGTACAAGGTGCTCGAGCTCGACGATCTGTCGGCGGACGCGCTGCGCGTGCTGGAGCTGAACTACCCGAATCACCCGGGCATCGAGGAAGTGAAGGCGACGAAGGTGAATTGAGAAGGGCTGCGCACCGTCTTCGTAGCCCGGGTGTAGCGCGCAGCGCGTAACCCGGGATCGGCATGTCATCCTCGAGGAAGATCCCGGGTTCCGCTCCGCTGCACCCGGGCTACAACGTGCTTACGCTCACTCGCCCGGCACGGGCTCCTGTTCATCGTAGCGCGAGGTGATCGGGAAACGCCGATCGCGACCGAAGGCGCGCGTCGTGAGCCTCACCCCGGGCGCCGCCTGGCGCCGCTTGTACTCGTTGCGATCGACCATCCGCGCCACGCGCTTCACGGTCGCGAGATCGTAGCCCTCGGCCGCGATCTGGCGCGGCGTCCGATCGAGCTCGACGTAACGCTCGAGTATCGGATCGAGGATGTCGTAGGGCGGCAGGCTGTCCGAGTCCTTCTGATCGGGACGCAGTTCCGCGCTAGGCTCGCGCTCGATCACCCGCGGCGGGATGATCGGCGCCGCCTGCTGCGCGTTGCGCCAGCGGGCGAGCGCATAGACCAGCAGCTTCGGGCAATCCTTCAGCGGCGCGAAGCCGCCCGCCATGTCGCCGTACAGCGTCGCATAGCCGACCGCCATCTCGCTCTTGTTGCCCGTCGTCAGCAGCATGCGGCCGGTCTTGTTCGAGATTGCCATCAGGATGATGCCGCGGCAGCGGGCCTGGATGTTCTCCTCGGTGACGTCCGGACCCTGCCCGGCAAACACCGGCGCGAGGATGTCGTTGAAGGCCTGGAAGGGCGCTTCGATGCCGACGACGTGGCACTCGCAGCCCTGCGTGCGCGCCTGCGCCAGCGCGTCGTCGATGCTCATCTGCGAGGTGTAACGC
>JBFWSI010000723.1:0-2541 GCA_050248455.1 Gammaproteobacteria bacterium
GCATCCCGGCGCAAGGCCGCAACGGCGACCGCGTACGGCAGGAGCTGTGTCGCGCGATGCCAGCGGAACCACTCCGCGAGCGCCGCGCGCGTCGTTGCACGCTGCGTGTCGTCGAGATCGAGATAGTCGTCGAGCCACCACAGCGCAACGGTCGGCCCGCGCTTGTACAGCAGCGGCAGCGTGCTGCAGCCGGCGACCGCGAGCACGAGCAGCAGACAGCCGCGCCGCAGCCACGCGCGGGCCGTGTCCGACCTCGTCGACGGGGTCGCCGCTGCGCTTGCAGAAGTTTTCATTCCGGGTGACAGCGTACACGCTGCCGGCGGCGCGCAGGGTCGGATAATCGCCGGCATGAGCCTGGCCTCTCACCCCGCACGCGCCTTCGTCGTACTGCTGCTCTGCAGCCTGCTCGCCGTGCCGGCGAGCGCGCACGAGACGCGGCTGTCCTTCGCCCCCGACCGCGTGGCGCAGCACACGGCGCTGCGCCAGGCCCGCGACCTGGTGCTGTTTGCGCAGTCCGAGCTCGATCTGAAGCTCGACTGGACGGACGCGAGCGTGCGCGCGGTCGAGGAGCTCGCGGGCTCGCTGCACGCCGACGTCCGCCGCCGCCGCGCCGCCCCCGGCGAGATTGCGCCGCTGGTGGAGATGATCGGCAGCTACGTCGGCGAGGTCCTGCGCCGCAATCACGGCGCGGAATGGGGCTGGGTGTCGGTCAACGGCCGGCGCCTGCTGGGCCTGAAGATCGCGCCTAGCGGCGCCCTGTTCACGCCCGTCGAAACGGTGCGCCGCCGCGTGCACGAGGGCGCGGCGAGCAACCTGTGGCTGACCTATCGCTCGAAGGCGGGGCTGTAGCGTCGCGATTCGTCGTCATCCGAATGGAACATGCGCTGGCGGAGTGGAATCAACCGGCACATCCATCGCGCGTTCGAATGATCGATCGTTGGCGGATCGGAGACGCCGATGAATTCTCCAGTTCTCCGTGGCCGCGCGCAGCGCACGCTCACGCGCAGCGCGTCGCGCCGCTGGCGAGCAGCGCGGCGATCGCCGCGTCGTCGTAGCCGAGCTCGCGCAGGATCTCCGCGCTGTGCTCGCCGAGCCGCGGCGCGTGACGACGAATCGATGGCGGTGATTCGCTCCAGCCCTGCGGCGGCATCATCTGGCGGTAGGTGCCTTCGCTAGGATGCTCGGCGCTGCGGAAATAGCCCGTCGCGGCGAGATGCGGGTCGTCGACCAGCGAGGTCAGCGTGTTGAGCGGCATCGCGGGGATGTCGGCCTGCTCGAACAGCACGAGCCATTCGGCGGTCGTGCGCGTGCGCAGGATGTCGGCGACCATCGCGTAGAGCGCCGCGATGTGCGCGGTGCGCGTCGTGAAGTTCGCGAGCCGCGGGTCGCGGTCGAAATCCTCCTTGCGCCCGATCATCTCGAAGAAGCGCTGCCAGTGCCGATCGGTATAGATCAGCGTGCACAGGTAGCCGTCGCGCGTAGGGAAGGGCGTGCGCTCGCGGGCGAGCATGCGCGGATAGCCGAGCTCGCCGACCGGCGGCTCGAAGCTGTGGCCGGCGAGATGCTCGCCGAGCATGAAGGGCAGCATGGTCTCGAACATCGGCACGTCGACCGCCTGGCCGACGCCCGTCTTCTCGCGGCGGTAGAGCGCCGCGCACACCGCGCTGACGGTCGCGATGCCGACGGTGCGATCGATCATCGCGACCGGCACGTAGCGCGGCACGCCGTCGCCGACCTGCGCGACCAGCGCAGGCAGGCCCAGCGCCCCCTGGATCAGATCGTCGTAGGCGGGTTTCGCGGCGTAGGGACCGTCCTGGCCGTAGCCGAAGCAGCCGACGTAGACCAGGCGCCGATTGATGGCCGACAGCGCCTCCCAGGTGAGGCCGAGGCGCGCCATCGCCTGCGGTCGCACGTTGTAGACGAGGACGTCGGCGGTCGCGACGAGCTTCAGCAGCGCGGCATGCGCCGCGGGCTGCTTCAGATCGAGCACGACGCTGCGCTTGTTGCGGTTCGTGTGCAGGAAGCTCGCGCTCATGCCGGCATGCCGCTGCGGGCCGAGCATGCGGCTGCTGTCGCCGGCCGGCGGCTCGATCTTGACGACGTCCGCGCCGAGATCGCCGAGCATCTGCGTCGCGAACGGTCCCATCAGCACCGTGGTCAGATCGATCACGCGCACGCCGTCGAGGGCACCGCTCATCGGGGGCCCGCCCTACGTTGAAGTTCGCCGTTCATGAGCTCGTCTCTCCGGAAGGTCGGAGCGCATTCTACGGCGCGCCCTTGTCCGTTTTCGACCCGCTCGCTATCGTGCCAGTCCCTTTCCACCGTGACGGAGCCCCAGCATGGCCGCGTATCTGATTGCCCACGTGAAGATCAAGGATGCCCAGAAGATGCAGGAATACGGCGCCCAGGCCGGCGCCACCTTCGCGCCCTTCGGCGGCACGCCGCTCGCACGCGGCAAGGTCGTCGAAGTGCTCGCCGGATCGCACGCCGGCCAGGCTGCACTGATCGCGAAGTTCCCGGACGCGAAAGCCGCCCACGACT
>JBFWSI010000724.1:0-2540 GCA_050248455.1 Gammaproteobacteria bacterium
GAGTACAGCGTGTCGCCGCCGACGACGCGATAGCTGTCAGGCGTCGCCGTCGGCCGTTTGGGCGCGCGCACGAGCGGCGGCCGCGCAGGTCGCGGTGCCATCGTCACGGACGAGGCCTTGCCTTCGATCGGCGCCGGTTCCTGCGTCGCGCAGCCGGCGAGCGCGAGCGCAGCGGCGAGCACGCCGAGCAGTGTTCGTCGCATGGTCAATCGACGTTCTCGAGCAGGGGCACGAAACTCACACGCTGCAAGGCTTCTTCCTCGTAGCCGTCCTCCGTGCGGCGGATCAGCGTCAGCATCTGCTCGCCCTGCCGACCGACCGGCATGATCGCACGGCCCCCGACGGCAAGCTGTTCGAGCAGGGGTGCCGGCACCGTCGCCGCGGCCGCGGCGACGAGAATCGCGTCGAAGGGCGCGTGCGCGGGCCAGCCGAGGCGTCCATCGCCGTGACGCACGCGCACGTTCGAAATCTTCAGTTCGTAGAGGCGCGTGCGCAAGCGGTTGGCGAGCGCGGCGAGGCGCTCGATCGTGTACACCTGCCGGGCGACGCGCGCGAGTATCGCGCTCTGATAGCCGCAGCCGCCGCCGATCTCGAGCACGCGCGTCAGCGGGCCGGTCTCGACCAGCACCTGCGTCATCGCGGCGACCACGTAGGGCTGGGAGATCGTCTGGCCGAAACCGATCGGCAGCGCGGTGTTCTCGTAGGCGCGACTGGCGAGGGCTTCGTCGACGAACAGGTGCCGCGGCGTGGTGCGGATCACGTCGAGCACCGCCTCGGAGGTGATTCCCATCGTCCGCAGTTGATCGACGAGTCGATTGCGCGCGCGCTGCGAGGTCAAGCCTATGCCGATACGGTCCGCCATCATTGCCGCGAGATCATTTCCCCAGCCATTGGGCCAGCGCTTCCATCCTTTCGTACGCCGTCAGATCCATCTGCGGCGGTGTCAGCGACACGAAGCCCTCGGCAATGGCCCGGAGATCGGTGCCGCCTTCGCGGTAACGCGCGAGACCAGCTCGACGGCGACGCGGGCGACGCTAGCATAATGGCTGGGCTGGGGTGCCTGCCAGTGACGCAGCGACGGCGGGCATGACGCTGCCCGCGTGCGTCGCGTCGTCGGCGCGATCACCGCCGTCGCTGCAGACGAGCATACGCACGATCAGCCCGCATGACCGAACAGGAACTCCAGCAGCGCCTTCTGCGCGTGCAGTCGATTGCCGGCTTCCTCCCACACCACGCTGTCGGGCGCGTCGATCACCTCGGCGGCCACTTCTTCGCCGCGATGTGCGGGCAGGCAATGCATGAACAGCGCATCGGCCTTGGCGCAGGCCATCATGGCCGCGCTGACCTGGTAGGGCGCGAAGGCGCTGCGGCGCGCCGCCGCTTCGGCTTCCTGCCCCATGCTGACCCAGACGTCCGTCACGATCAGATCGGCGCCGGCCGCAGCCTCGAAGGGATCGCGCACGAGCCGCACGCGCGAGGCCCCGCCGCGCAGCGCATCGGGCTCGTACTCCGCCGGCGTCGCCACCGCGAGCTCGAAGTCGAGCAGCGCCGCCGCCTCGATATAGGTATTGCACATGTTGTTGCCGTCGCCGATCCACGCGACCTTGCGCCCGGCGATGTCACCGCGACGCTCGACATAGGTCTGCAGATCGGCGAGCAACTGGCAGGGATGCGAGCGGTCGGTGAGGCCGTTGATGACGGGCACCGAGGCGCAGGCCGCGAGGCGCTCGACGTTCGAGTGCGCGAAGGTCCGCACCATGATCGCGTCGCACATCTCCGACAGCACGCGCGCAGTGTCCTCGATCGGTTCGCCGCGGCCGAGCTGGGTGTCCTTCGGCGCGAGGAAGATCGCGCCGCCGCCGCCTTCGATCATCGCGGCCTCGAAGGACACGCGCGTGCGCGTCGAGGACTTCTCGAAGATCATCGCCAGCACCTTGCGCTCGAAGATCGGCGGCTTGTTGCCGGCGGCGCGGCGGCGCTTCAGTTCGCTCGCCCGCGCGATGATCGCGCGGATCTCGGCCGGGCTCAGATCAGCGAGATCGACGAGATGACGTGGCGGCATGATCGTGCTTGTCGGTAGCCGAAAAAAAGAGCCCGGCCGTCGCTGGCTGGGCTCCGGTAGGCGGTGTTCTCGTCAGTCGTAGCCGAACCCGGCCAATCACGCGAGGTCGAAGGGACTGCTGGTGGCGTCGACGCGATTGGCGCTCGGCGCCGGCTTACGGGTATTCGCCCGCGGCCGTTATGATGACGTCCGCTACGCGAACGTCGCGACCGTCGGTGCTGCCGCCCATTTTCGCGGCGGCGCTCGCCGCAAGCCTGTCGTCCCGCCGCGCGCGGCGGCTGACCTGCGCCTCATTGTCTGTGACGCATTTACAAGATTCAAGCCTGGGATTCAAGCCTGGAACCGACGTCGAATGACCGCGAAAACGCCCTCCGATCCGATTGCGACCAGCCTCTTCGCGGCGCGCCTGCAGGCGGTCTGCGACGAAATGGGCGCGAGCCTGCGGCGCGCCGCGCTGTCACCGAACATCAAGGACAGA
>JBFWSI010000725.1:0-2539 GCA_050248455.1 Gammaproteobacteria bacterium
GCACGCGGACGACTGCGCCGACGCCCTGATCCACGTGCTCGCGCACTACGAAAGCCCGGAGCCGATCAACATCGGTACCGGCGTCGACCATACCATCGCCGAGCTGCTCGCCACCATCGTCGCTGCCGTCGGCTTCGAGGGCCGCATCGTGCACGACACCTCCAAACCCGACGGTCCGGCGCGTCGCCTGCTCGATTCGAGCCGCCTCGCATCACTGGGCTGGCGCTCCTCCGTTACGCTCGAGGCGGGCATCCGCGGCACCTATCGCTGGTACGTCGAGGCGCTGCGCACCGGACACATCAGGACCTGAACATGCTGAAGGCTGTCGACGAGCGCGCCGTTCGCGGCCTGCGGGAGCCGGCGCCCGCGCGCCGCGTGCTGTTTCTCGCCCAGATGCCACCGCCCATCCACGGCGTGACCACCATGTCGCGGCGCGTGCGCACCATGATGGAGGCGACACCAGGGCTCGACGTCGAGCATCTCTGGCTCGGCGGCGCACGCACGCTGCACGATGTCGGCAAGGCAAGCTTGCGCAAGGTCACGGGGTTCGGCTGGCTTTGCGCGCGACTTGCCATGCGCGGGTTAGCCGGCCGTCGCTACGACTTCACCTACCAGACGCTGGCGCCGCATGGTGATGCGGCGCTGCGCGACGGCATTCTGATCGCGCTGTCGAAGCGACTGACCGGACGCGCGCTCGTCCATCTGCACACGCAAGGGCTGGAGGAGATCCTGGCGGGGGCGACGCTCCGCCGGCGGCTGCTGCGCCGGATGATCGGCGGCACCGAGCTGATCGCCATCTCGGGACACGTCGCCGACATGGCGCGCCGATCCGGAATATTCTCGCGCGTTCACGACCTGCCGAATCTGATCGTCGATCCCGGCAACCCGGATTGCGCGTCCGCCGAACGGTTGAAGTGCGGCTATCTCGGCAACTACGACCCGCGCAAGGGCGTGCTGCGCTTCATCGACAGCATCGCCGCGATCAGGGCTGCCGGCGTGCCGGTCGATGCCGCGATCGCCGGCGGGCCGACCAAGCATCTTTCGGTCGACGATGTTTGCGCCTACGCCGCCAGTCGTGGCGTCGGCGACGTCGTGCGCGTGCTCGGCTTCGTCAGCGAGACGGAGAAGCATGACCTCTTCCGCTGCCTCGATCTCTTCATCTATCCGACCGACCACGATCTCGCGCCGCTGGTCGTGCTCGAGGCGATGGCACTGGGCGCGGCACCGATCGTCTTCGACACAGGCGGCCTGAGGGAAATGGTCGGGCCCGATTTCGCCGATCACGTGATCACCGAGAAGCATGACCCGGCGGCATTCACCAGCCGCATCGCGGCCCTGGCATCCGGCTACGCGCGCGATCCGGCACGCCTCGTCGAGGCCAAGCGCCGCGCGCGCCGACGATACGAGAGCAATTATACGCCCGAGATCTACGAGCGCCGGCTGGCGAAGATTCTCGACGACGCGCACGGAGCAGCCTGAGGTCGGCATCAGGATTGCACCTGATGCTGTCGTTCAAGGCGGATCGAGAGAGGAGGACTTCGATGACGGTCATGCAGCGCGGCTTCGAGGTGGGCGCGGAGCGTATCCCGGCGGAGCTGGCAGACCGGATCGCAAGTGAACAGGCCCGCCTGCGGGCACGGCTCGGCAATGGTCGCCGCCGCCGCGTGGCACTGATCGGCGGCGCCGGCTACATCGGTTGTCCCGTGACGAGCCATCTGCTCGCCGAAGGTCACGAGGTGGTCAATCTGGATCGCCTCGTCTACCGGCACGGCGGCACGGTGCTCGGCTTCCTGCCGCATCCGGCATACCGCTTCGTCAAGGGTGACATGGGCGATGCCGCAGCGCTCGATGCAGCGCTTGAGGGCGCGACCGACGTGGTCATACTCGCCGGCCTCGTCGGCGACCCGATCACCAAGAAGTTTCCCGAGCAGTCTGCCGACATCAACGACGACGCGATGCGCCGCTGCATCGACGCACTCGCCGGGCGCGGTCTCGAGCGCGTGATCCTGGTGTCGACCTGCTCCAACTACGGCATGATCGGAGAGGACCAGAAGGCCGACGAGGCCTTCGAGCTGAACCCGCTCTCTCTCTATGCAAAGTCGAAGGTCGCGGCCGAAAACCACCTGCTGTCGCTCCAAGGCAAGGTCGACTACAGCCCGACGGTGCTGCGCTTCGCGACCGCATTCGGCCTCGCTCCGCGCATGAGGTTCGATCTGACGGTCAACGAATTCGCGCGCGAACTGGCGCTCGACCGCGAGCTCGTCGTGTTCGACGCGCACACGTGGCGACCATACTGTCACGTGAAAGACTTCGCCCGCCTCATCTCACGCGTGCTGGCGGTGCCGGCCGAGGACGTGGCCTTCGAAGTGTTCAACGCCGGCGGCGACGCCAACAACTTCACCAAGCAGTCGATCGTCGATCTCGTGCTGGCGCGCCTGCCCGGACGCCGCGTCGTCACGAAGCCGAACAGTTCCGACCCGCGCAACTATCGCGTCGATTTCAGCAAGGTGAGAACGCGCCTCGCATTCGAGCCGCGCTG
>JBFWSI010000726.1:0-2533 GCA_050248455.1 Gammaproteobacteria bacterium
GTTTCCGTTCTCGCAGTCGATCCTGTTTCTGCTTGCCGTCATCGTCGGTGGCGCAGGCTGGGTGATGGGCCCTGTGGTCGGTGCGGCCATCAGCGTGATCGGCCCCGAATTGCTGTCGGCGCTGGCCGAATACCGCCTGCTGTTCTTCGGCTGCCTGCTGCTGATCGTGCTTTGGCTCGCGCCGGAGGGCGTGCTCGGCACGCTCGCGCGCTTTGTTCACCGGCGCGATTCGCGTGCCGCCGACGGCTCGGGATTCGATGTCGCGTCATTCATCCGCCGATCCGACGACGACCAGCCACTCGTGCTCTCGGGCATCACCATCGCGTTCGGCGGCATCAAGGCGGCGATCGATGTGAGTCTGACGGCCGAGCCCGGCAAGGTCATCAGCGTCATCGGCCCGAACGGCGCCGGCAAGACCACCGTGCTCAATGTCATCGGCGGCTTCTACCGGCCCGACAGCGGCAGCGTGCGCCTTGCCGGCCAGGAGCTCGCCGGAGCGCCGGCCTGGAAGATCGCCCGCGCCGGCATTGCCCGCACCTATCAGACGACCAAGCTGTTCCCCAGCATGAGCGTCCTCGACAACGTGCTGATCGCCATGCGCTGCGGCCGGCTCGGCGGCATGCTGATCGACGCGGCGTCTCCGGAGGACAGCCGCGCCGCAGAGGCGCTGCTCGCCTTCGTCGGCTACCACGGCGCGCTCGCGACCCCGGCCGGCGACCTTCCCCACGTCGACCGCCGGCTGGTCGAGATCGCGCGAGCGCTCGCGATGCGGCCGCGCGTTCTCCTCCTGGATGAGCCCGCTGCCGGGCTGATGCGCGTCGACAAGGACGCACTGAGCCGGCTGCTCCGCCGCATTGCCGACCTCGGGGTTACCGTCATCCTGGTCGAGCACGACATGGTGCTGGTGATGGGGATCTCCAACCACGTGGTGGTGCTCGATGCGGGTCAGTGCATCGCCAGCGGCACGCCGGCCGAAGTCCGCCGCAACCCGGCGGTGGTCAGGGCCTATCTCGGCGGCGAGATCGCGGCACGCCCCCGCGCAACGGCCTGGCAGGGCTCGCGCGACCCAGTGCTGCTGACGCATAGGCTCACTGCCGGCTACGGCGCAGCGCCCGTATTGGAGGACGTCGAACTCGAAGTGCGCCCAGGCGAGACGGTCGCGATGATCGGCGCCAACGGTGCGGGGAAATCGACCACGATGCGAGCGCTCTCCGGCCTGCTCCGCCCGGTGAACGGTGAGATCCTGCTCAACGACAGGAGCATTGCACGGCTTGAGGCCGATCAGATCGCGGCGGCGGGATTAGCGCTGGTCCCCGAAGGCCGGCAAGTATTCCCCGAGTTGACGGTTTACGACAATCTCGCGCTCGGTGGCCATGCGCGACGCGGCGTCGAAACCGACGCGTCGATCGAAGCTCTGCTCGACCGATTTCCGCGGCTGCGGGAACGTCTGCACATCCGCGCCGGGCTCCTATCGGGCGGGGAACAGCAGATGCTGTCGATCGCACGCGGGCTGATGGCAAAGCCGAGTATCATGCTGCTCGACGAACCATCGCTCGGGCTTGCCCCGACGATCATCAACGAACTGTTCGAAGTGCTTGCCGAGCTACGTGACGACGGCGTCACCATCCTGCTCGTCGACCAGATGGCATCGCTGGCGCTGGCGCTGGCCGATCGCGGTTATGTGCTCGAATCCGGCCGCATCGTGCGCACGGGAGAAGCCTCCGCCCTGGCCGAAGATCCAGAACTGGAAGCAGCGTATCTCGGTCGCGCCGAGGCGGCGCAATAGACATGGCGCCCAATCTCCTGCTGCGACGCGCACTGCTCGCCCACCAGCCCGGCCGCGAGGTGGACATTGCAATTAGCGACGGTCGGATCGCCGCGATCGAACCGGAAATCGCAGCCGATGGCCCCGCCGAAGACCTCGGCGGCCGCCTGGTGCTTCCCGGATTCGTGGATACGCACATCCATCTCGACAAATCGTGCATTCTTGACCGCTGCCGCGCGGAGCATGGAACGCTGGAGGAAGCCATCGCGCAGGTTGCGGCCGCCAAGCGCGCCTTCACCGAGCAGGACATCTACGACCGGGCGCGACGCACGCTCGAAAAGGCGATCGTGCAGGGCACGACCCGCATGCGCACCCACGTGGAGGTCGATCCGCGGGTCGGCCTGCGCTCCTTCGACGCCATTCGCAGGCTCAAGGCCGACTATGCGTGGGCGATCGATCTCGAGCTCTGCGTGTTCCCGCAGGAGGGCCTGCTCAACGACCCGGGAACCGAAGAACTGCTGATCGAAGCTTGCGAGAGGGGAGCCGACCTAATCGGCGGCTGCCCTTATACGGATTCCGACCCTGACGACCAGATCGACCGCATCTTCGGCATCGCGCAACGCTTCGATCTCGACATCGACTTCCACCTCGACTTCGATCTCGACCCATCCTGGATGCATCTCGACGAAGTCTGCCGCCAGACCGAGCGGCGACGCTGGGGTGGGCGCGTCGCGATCGGCCACGTCACTAAGCTGTCGGCAATTGAAC
>JBFWSI010000727.1:0-2520 GCA_050248455.1 Gammaproteobacteria bacterium
ACGAGGCGCACCCGCACGCCGATGGGTTCGAGTTCCAGCGCCAGCGATTCGGTGAAGGCGTTCACCGCCGCCTTGCTCGCCGTGTAGACAGAGAGCAGCGGCAGCGGCGTCAGCGTCACGCTGGAGGAGACATTGACGACGACACCTGCCCCGCGCGCGCGAAACTGCGGCAGCACGGCTCTCGTCATCGCGATGGTGCCGAGCGTGTTGGTCTCGAACAGGTCGCGCACGGTCGCCATGCTGGTCCCCTCCAGCGGGTTCAGCCAGCCGATACCGGCATTGTTGACGAGCACGTCGATGTCGCCGGCGGCTTCGACCGCGGCGCGGATGCTGTCCGGATCGGTGACGTCGAGCGCGAGGATCTGGAGATTGTCCGAGGCGGGCAGCAGGTCGGGGCGCGGAGTGCGCATCGTCGCCACGACCCGCCAGCCGTTATCCAGAAAGTCCTTTGCCATTTCCAGCCCGAAGCCGGATGAGCAGCCTGTGATGAGAACGGTCTTCATTGGTCACTCCTGTTCTGTGGAGTGTCAAAGGCTAGACCGCCTGCCGTGGACTTCATATAATGCGAGGTCCATATTCCATTATCCGGAGTATCGTTTGCGCGATCCCTTGGCCGACGTCGTGGCCTTACTGCGGCCCAGCGCGCAGCTGTCGAAACTCGTGAGCGGCGCCGGTGCCTGGCGGGTCCGCCGGGCGGCGTCGGGGCAACCCTTCTACTGCGTGCTGCTGGAGGGTACGTGCCGGCTTGCCGTGGACGGCGGGCAGCCGCTCCTCCTGTGCGCGGGCGATTTCGTGCTGATCCCGGCGGTCTCCGGTTTCACCATGTCGAGCCTGCGGGAGGCGGCGCCGGGCCACGCCGACCCGGCGGCCGTCACGATGCTTCCCGGGGAGACGCGGCACGGCGATCCGGCGGCGCCTCCCGACGTGCGCCTGCTCGTCGGCCATTTCGTCTTCGGATCGCCGGACGCGGCCCTGCTGGTATCGCTGCTGCCGCGCCTCGTCCTCGTGCGCGACGAATGGCGGCTGGCGAGCATCGTCCGCCTGGTGACCGACGAGGCGCGTGCGGACCGGCCGGCGCGCGAGACGATCGTGAGGCATCTCCTGGAGGTACTGATGGTCGAGGCGCTGCGCTCGACGGTCAATTCGTCGGCGCCGCACGGGCTGCTGCGCGGCCTTGGCGACGAGCGTCTGGCCTGCGCGCTGCGCCGCCTGCACGAAGACCCGGCGCGGGCGTGGACAGTCGAACAATTGGCGCGGGAGGCGTCGCTGTCGCGCTCGGCCTTCTTCAACCGGTTCCGCCGCGCAGTGGGGATCGCGCCGATGGAATACCTTCTGTCGTGGCGCATGGCGCTCGCCAAGAACCTGCTCCGGCGCGGGCAGATCGGCATCCAGGAGATTGCCGAAAAGATCGGCTACGGCTCCGCCAGCGCCTTCAGCACGGCCTTCACCCGCTTCGTCGGCCTGCCGCCGTCGCGATACGCGGGCGAGGGAGAGTCCGTTCCGGCTATGTGAGGACGCCCGTGCCTCACGCCCTCAAGATCTTCGCCATCGTCCGGCCCTTCGCCAACTCGTCGACGAGCTTGTCGAGGATGCGGATCTCGCGCATCAGGGGCTCCTCGATCTCTTCGACGCGCACGCCGCAGATCAGGCCCGTCACCAGCATGCGGGAGGGATTGAGGGCAGGGGCGTTTGCGAAGAAGGTCGCGAAGTCGGTCTTGTCGGAGAGAATCCGCTCGAATTCGTCCGGGCCGTAGCCCGTGTGCCAGAAGATGATCCGGTCGAGATCGGCCTTCGTGCGGCCCTTCTTCTCCGCCTTGGCGACGTAGTGCGGATAGACGCTGGCGAAGCTCACCGAGTAGATGCGGTGCTTTCCCGGCACGTCTCGCCTCCTTCCGGTTCGCTCCGGCTCACATCCGCATCTCGGCCAGCGCGCGCCTGAGCGGGGCGTCGGAGATCTGGATCGGCCCGGAGAATGGAACATCCATGTTGAGCACGAGATAGAAGGCCCCCGCAATCAGCGCCGACGACAGCAGGAATGAGCCGACGACGACCACGTTGCGCGGCGCGCGATAGCCGAAACTGCCGAAGATCAGCATGAGCCACGTTACCAGCATCGCGATGAGCGGCATCGGGATGGCGCCCTCCGACTGTTCGACGATCGACCAGCGTTGCTCGTAGAGGCGCCGATACTGCTGACGGATGTCGGCGAGCAGATCTGCATGGTAGTCGTCTGCGGGGTCGAGCGACATCAGTGCGTTGCCGAAGCGATCGAGCGCGGCGCCGGCGGTGTCGGGTTTCGCCGACGTGGAGTCGTCCACCCTGGCCGGCGCGGCAATCGCCTCTTCTACATAGGCGGCGAGGCTCGCGCGTGCGTCACGGGCATGGATTCCGTAACTGCGCAGGCTGCGGTCGATGAGGACAAGGTTCGTGCCGAAGGCATGAACGCTGGCGTCGATCGCGGTGTAGCTGTTCTTGGCAGAGTTGATCATTAGGCCGAACACCAGCGACGTCATCACGACG
>JBFWSI010000728.1:0-2517 GCA_050248455.1 Gammaproteobacteria bacterium
CGATCGCCTACGTCGACGAGGGCGGGCTGCTGCGCGTCGGCCCGCGCAGCGCGGGCGCGAAGCCGGGGCCGGCGTGCTATCGGCTCGGCGGCCTGCTGCCGACGGTGACGGACGCGGCGCTGGTGCTCGGCTACATCGATCCCGACTACTTCCTCGGCGGCCGCATGCGGCTCGACGTCGGTGCGGCGCGCGCCGCGATCGAATCCGTCGGCGCGCCGCTGGGCTTGAGCGTCGAGGCCGCCGCGTATTCGATTTTCGCGGTGTCGAACGAGACCATGATCAACGCGATCAAGGACATCACCGTCAGCGAAGGCATCGATCCCGGCGAAGCCGTGATCGTCGCCGGCGGCGGCGCGGCAGGCTTCGGCATCCTGCCGATCGCGCGCGAGCTGCGCTGCCGGCGCGTGATCGTGCCGCGCACGGCGAGCGTGCTGTCGGCCTGCGGCATGCAGTTCTCCGATCTCCAGCTCGAGTGCAGCGCGAGCATGCCGACGCGCTCGACGAGCTTCGATCGCGCGCGGGTCAATGCCGCGCTGGCCGGCATCGACGTCGAGCTCGACGCCTTCGCGGCGCGGCTTGCGGCACGCGGCTTCGGCGCGCGCCGCACGGTGTATCGCGTCGACGCCCACTACGCCGCGCAGGTCTGGGACATCGGCGTCGATCTGCCGGTGCCGCGCTTCGAGCAGGACGCCGAAGTCGGCGCGCTGGTCGATGCTTTCCACGCGAACCATCGTCGCATCTTCAGCGTCGACGATCCGGCGAGCCCGATCGAGTTTCTCAACTGGACCGGGCGCGTCTCGGTGAGCCTGCCGCAGCAGGCGGCGGCGCGCGCCGACAGCGGCGGCACGCCGACGGCGCCGGTCGGCACGCGGCGCGCGCTGTTCGACGAGCACGCGGTGCACGACGCCGCCGTGTACCGCGGCGATCGGATCCGCGTCGGCGACGAGATTCCCGGCCCCGCGATCGTCGAGGAAGCGACGACCACGCTGGTGCTGCCGCCCGGCACGCGCGCGCGGCTGATGCCCTCGGGCAGCTACCTGGTCGACATCGATCTCTGAAGGAGGCCGCGATGAACAAGCCGGAGACGCCAGCGAAGAACACCGACACCCTGTCGCCGATGCTGCTCGCGGTGCTCGCGAACCGCTTCGACGGCGTCGTGCGCGAGATGACGAACACGATGCTGCGCACGGGCCGCTCGGCGGTCATCAACAGCGCGCGCGACTTCTCCTGCGGGATCACGACCGGCGACAACGAGCTGTTCGCGACGGCCGAGGGCCTGCCGGCGCACACCTACGGCCTCAATCTGCAGACGGCCGCGATGTGCGCCTACCACGACGACATCGCCGAGGGCGATGCCTATCTTCACAACGATCCCTACAGCGGCAATTCGCACCCGGCCGATCACACGCTGATCGTGCCCGTATTCTGGGACGGCGAGCACCTGTTCAACGTGTGCGCGAAAGCGCACCAGGCCGACATCGGCAACAGCCTGCCGACGACCTACCACGCGGCCGCGCGCGACATCTACGAGGAGGGCGCGCTGATCTTCCCGGCCGTGCGCGTGCAGCGCGACCACGTCACGAACATGGACATCATCCGCATGTGCCAGCGCCGCATCCGCGTGCCGGACTACTGGTACGGCGACTTCCTCGCGATGCTCGGCGCCGTGCGCACCGGCGAGAAGCGCCTGCACGACATCTTCCGCAAGTACGGCAAGGCCACGCTGCAGCGCTTCGTCGGGCAGTGGTTCGACTACAGCGAGAACCGCATGCGGCAGGCGATCCGCGCGCTGCCGGCGGCGACGATCGAGCGCGAGAGCTTCCACGATCCGATCCCGCCGTTCATGCTCGACGGCATCCCGGTGCGCACGAAGATCACCGTCGATCCGGACGCCGGCATCGTCGAGCTCGACCTCACCGCGAACGTCGACTGCATGGACAACGGCCTCAATCTCTCCGAGGCCTGTGCGATCAGCAATTCCGTCGCCGGCGTCTACAACTGCCTGCCCAGCGACATCCCGCGCAACGGCGGCTCCTATCGCTGCATCCGCATGAAGCTGCGCGAGGGCGCGGCGATCGGCAAGCCGACCTTTCCGCACAGCTGCTCGGTGGCGACGACCAACGTGTCCGAGCGCCTGCTCAACAACGTGCAGGCGGCGCTCGCCGATTTGGGGGATGGTCACGGGCTCGCCGAGGGCGGCATCGGCATGGGCGCGGGTTTCTCCGTCATTTCGGGGCTCGACGCGCGCCATGCCGATCACCCTTACGTGAACCAGCTGATCATCGGCAACAACGGCGGGCCCGCGTCGCCGGGCTGCGACGGCTGGATCACCTACGGGATCCCGGTCGTCGCCGGGCTGATGTACCGCGACAGCGTCGAGATCAGCGAGCTCGGCTACCCGATCCGCTACCGCGAGATGCGGCTGTGCCGCGACACGATGGGCGCGGGCCGCACGCGCGGCGCGCCCGGCCTCACGATGACCTACGGGCCCAGCGATCATCCGATGACCGTGGTCTT
>JBFWSI010000729.1:0-2515 GCA_050248455.1 Gammaproteobacteria bacterium
GTCACGCAGGAGCTGATCGCGCGGGCGAACCCGGATCCGCACGTCGCGCGCGTGTTCACGACCTTCAACACCACGACGCCGAAGGAGTTCGCCGACATCGATCGCGTGCGCGCCGAGAAGCTGCGCGTGCCGGCCGAGCGCGTGCTCGCCGCACTCGAGATTTCCCTCGGCTCGGCCTACATCAACGACTTCAACTTCCTCGGCCGCACCTACCGCGTGACCGCGCAGGCCGAAGGCGACTACCGCGACCAGCGCGACGACATCCTGAAGCTGCGCGCGCGCTCGGACAGCGGCGCGCTGGTGCCGCTGGGCTCGCTGACGACCTTCCGCGATCTGACCGGCCCGCATCGCGTCTCGCGCTACAACCTCTACCTCGCCGCCGAGGTGCAGGGCGTGACGCCGCCGGGCGTGTCGACCGGCGAGTCGATCGCCGCGATGGAGCGCATCGCCGCGGAAGTGCTGCCCGCCGGCTTCGGCTACGAATGGACCGACCTCGCGCTGCAGGAGAAGCTCGCGGGCAATACCGCGCCGATCGCCTTCTCGCTCGCGGTCGCCTTCGTGTTCCTCGTGCTCGCCGCACTCTACGAGAGCTGGATGCTGCCGCTCGCGGTGGTGCTGATCGTGCCGATGTGCCTGCTCGCCTCGGTCACGGGCGTGAACCTGCGCGGCCTGTCCAACGACATCCTCGTGCAGGTGGGCTTCATCGTGCTGATCGGGCTCGCCGCGAAGAATGCGATCCTCATCGTCGAGTTCGCACGCCAGGCCGAGCGCGACGGGCTCGACATCCGCGCGGCCGCCGCGCGCGCGGCGCACACGCGACTGCGTCCGATCCTGATGACTTCCTTCGCCTTCGTGATGGGCGTGGTGCCGCTCGCGATCGCGACCGGCGCCGGCGCCGAGATGCGCCGCTCGCTCGGCACGGCGATGTTCTCCGGCATGCTCGGCGTGACGCTGTTCGGCCTCGTCTTCACGCCGGTCTTCTACCTCGTGTGCCGCCGGCTCGCCGAGGCCGTCCAGCACCGGCGGCGGTCGCGGCCCGCGACGCCGGAATCTTCCGCATGAGGCGACGCCCGCTGTACCTGCTCGTGCTGAGCACGCTGCTCGCGGCCTGCAGCAGCGTCGGTCCCGACTATGCGGGCCCGCCCGCGACGCCGGCCGAGGAGGCGCCGAGCTTTCCGTCGAGCGCGCCGGCCGGTGCCGCAGTCAGCGTCGCGGCACCGCCCGTGGCGTGGTGGCGAGAGCTGCACGATCTCAAGCTCGACGCACTGATGGACGCCGCACTGGCCGCGAACTACGACCTGCGCGTCGCCGTCGCGAACCTCGAGGCCGCGCGCGCGGCGCTGGACGAGGTGCGCACGCGGCGCCGCCCGCGCGTCGACGCGACGGCGAGCGTGACGGAAGGCCGCAGCGCCGCCGCCCTCGTCGGCCAGCTCGATCCCGACGACGCGCAGCCGACGCTGTCGAGCGGCACTTTCGGGCTCGATCTGAGCTGGGAGCTCGATCTGTTCGGACGCATCCGGCGCTCGGTCGAAGCGGCGAGCGCGGAGCTCGGCTCGCAGGCGGCGCTGCGCGACGGCGTGCTCGTCGCGGTGCTCGGGCGCGTCGCGCGCGCCTACGTCGATCTGCGCGGCGCGCAGGCGCGGCTCGACGTCGCGAAGCGCAATGTGTCGGTGCAGAAACAGACGCTCGATCTCGTGACCTTGCTGAATTCCGAAGGCGCGGCGACCGAGCTCGACGTCGCCCGCGCGCGCACCCAGCTGCTGACCAGCCAGGCGACGATCCCGACGCTGGAAGCGGAGGCGACCGGCGCGCTGAATCGCCTCAGCACGCTGACGGCGCGCGCGCCGGGCGCATGGAGCGCCGCGCTGTCGCCGCATGCGCCGCTGCCGGCGGTGCCGGCCTTCGTCGCGGTCGGCACGCCGGTCGATCTGCTGCGGCGGCGGCCCGACGTGCAGGCGGCGGAGCGTGCGCTCGCGGCCGCCGCGGCACGCATCGGCGTCGCGACGGCCGATCTGTTCCCGACCGTCAGCTTCGGCGCGCGCGTCGGCGTCGGCGCGACGCCGCTGTCCGGCCTCGTCGCCGCCGGCGCGCCGTTCTTCGCGGTCGGGCCGGCGCTGAGCTGGAACCTGTTCGATCGCGAGGCGATCTATGCGCGCGTCCGCCAGCAGGACAGTGCGGCGGCGGCGAGCATGGCGCGCTACGAGGCGGCGGTGACGACGGCACTGGAGGAAGTCGATAGCACGCTGTCGGCGTGGCTCAACGAACGCGATCGACAGGCGCAGCTCGTGTCGGCACGCGACGCGAGCCTCAACGCGCATCGCCTCGCGCAGCTGCGCTATCGCGAAGGCGTCGAGCATTTCCTGACCGTGCTCGATGCCGAGCGCAGCCTGCTGTCGATCGAAGACCAGCTCGCGCTGTCCGAGGTCAACCTCGCCCGGCAGCTGATTGCGATCTATCTCGCCCTCGGCGGCGGCTGGGAGTACGGCGCCGCGCTCGCGCACCGCCCCTATGCGAC
>JBFWSI010000730.1:0-2514 GCA_050248455.1 Gammaproteobacteria bacterium
TGCCCGCGCTGTTCGCGGTGTTGCCGGAAACTTCGGCGGCCACGCTGTTCGGCACCAACAAGGCGGCCTCGATCTGGGGCACGGCGACGGCGGCGAGTCAGTACGTCCGGCGCGTGCGGCTGCCGGGCGTGATGCTCGCTGCGGCGCTGACGGCCGCGCTCGCGGGCGCCTGGCTCGGCGCGCGCACCGTCAGTGCGCTGCCGCCCGGCGTGATCCGGCCTGCGGTGCTGGTGCTGCTCGTCGGCGTCGCGCTCTACACGTTCCGCCGGCGCGAACTGGGCACGACGCACGCACCGCGCCTGACGGGGCGCGCGGCGGTCGTCGCCGGCGCCGCGACCGGTCTGGTGCTCGGCTTCTACGACGGCGTGTTCGGCCCGGGGACCGGGGCGTTCCTCGTCTTCGTCTATGTCCGCGTCTTCGGCTACGACTTCCTGCACGCCTCGGCGGCGGCCAAGTTCGTCAACGTCGCGACCAACGCGGCGGCGCTCGCCTACTTCGTCGGCCACGGTCATCTGCTGTGGCCCATCGCGGGCCTGATGGCGGTGTGCAACGTCGGCGGCGCCGTGCTCGGCAGCCGGCTCGCGCTGCGCTTCGGTGCGCCCTTCGTGCGACGCGTGTTCCTGCTCGTGGTGTGCGTGCTGATCGCGAAGCTGGCCGTCGACGTCGCGACGGCGAGGTGAACGTCACGCGCGTTGCGCGCGTGACGTTCGGTACGCACGCTACTTGCCGAGCGCGTCGATGCAGGCCTGGGCGACGACGCCGTCCTGCTGCGCGCTGCCGCCCGAGGTGCCGACGGCGCCGACGATCCGGCCCTCCTTCACGATCGGGATGCCGCCCTCGATCGGCAGCGCATCGGGCAGGCGCAGGATGCGCAGCGCCGCGCCGCCGGTGGCGACCATGTCCTCGAAGATCTTGGTCGAGCGGCGGAACGCGACCGCGGTATAGGCCTTCTGCCGCGCCGGCTCGACCGAGCCGAACTGCGCGTTGTCCATGCGCTCGACGAGCACTTCGTGACCGCCCGGATCGACGACGGTGACGACCATCAGCCACTGGTTCTTGGTCGCCGCGTCGCGCGCGGCGGCGGCGCACTGGCGCGCAGCGTCCAGCGTGATGGCCGGGCCGTAGGGCAGCGGCGGGGGCGGCGGCGTCGCCGGCGCCTGTGCGAGCGCGGCGGTCGACAGGGTGGCGAGGCCCAGCAGGGCGCCCAGCCGGATGCGGGATCCAGACATGTTCTTCTCCTTCGTTGCAGGTCCGTGTCACGCTGCCGCGAGCATCTCGTCGCATGGACTGCGGACGATCCGCTCCGGCAGAATCGACCCCGGACCATACGGCACTCGCCGGGAGAAGGAAATGCCGATTCTCGTGGACACGCTTGCGCGCGAGCTCGACGGTGTGAGCCTGCGGCGCGCGTTGCCGCAACCGGGCCTGCGCGCGATCGGGCCGATCGTGTTCGTCGATCATCTCGGGCCCGCCGATCTCGCGCCGGGCCAGGGCATCGACGTGCGCCCGCATCCGCACATCGGCCTCAGCACGGTGTCCTATCTGCTCGACGGCGCGATCGTGCATCGGGACAGCCTCGGCCACGTGCAGCGGCTCGCGCCCGGCGGCGTCAACTGGATGCGTGCCGGCCGCGGCATCGCGCACTCGGAGCGCTCGCCGCCGGATCTGCGTGCCGCGGGCCATCGCCTGCATCTCCTGCAGTGCTGGGTCGCGGCCGCGCGCGCCGGCGAGGACGCGCCGCCCGCGTTCACGCACTGGCCGGCGGACGCGGTGCCGCGCGTGCTCGCGCCCGGCATCGACCTGCGGCTCGTCGCCGGTCGCGGCTTCAATCGCGAGCTCGACATGCCGATCGATCCGCCGTGCGCGATCGCGGTGCTGCGTCTCGCGCGGCTGATGCGCTTCGAGTTCCTCGCCGAGTACGCCGAGCGCGCGGTCTACGTGATGAGTGGCCGCGTGCAGATCGGCAGCGTGGAGATCGCGACGCACGGCCTCGCGCGCCTCGACGCCGAAGCGGGCCACACGGTGCACGTCGACGCCCTCGAGCCGAGCGTGCTCGCACTCCTCGCCGGCGACCCGATCGGCGAGCGCACGCTGTGGTGGAACTTCGTCGCCAGCGATCCCGCCCGCATCGAAGCCGCGAAAGCGCGCTGGCTCGCCGGCGATTTCCCACCTGTGCCGGACGACGACGAGCGTATGCCTTTGCCGGCGGGGTGAAGGGCGCAGGTGTCTGATATGTTCTGAATTGGCCACAGAGAACACCGAGAACACAGAGGAAGAGGAGATTGTTCAGAATACGCCGCTGCGCCGACGCATCGATTGGCGCCAAGGTTTCGGAACTGCCCGATCAACTCGTCTCTTCCTCTGTGTTCTCGGTGTTCTCTGTGGCACAAACCGACCTACCGGCCGGCAGCGAGCTTGCTGTGGCCGTGGCAGGGCGCCCTACGATCCCACCGGCGTCTTGGACGCCCGTCCCGCTTCTTCGCGGACGAGCTTCGGTACGAGGTAGCCGGGCAG
>JBFWSI010000731.1:0-2509 GCA_050248455.1 Gammaproteobacteria bacterium
CGTCGGGGAAGAAGAAGTTATTGCCGATCTGGATGAAGCGCTCCCGGACCGTGTCCGGAACTTGCTTCGTGCGGGCATCTTCACCTCCCGCCGTAGCCGGTTTGCCACGTGCCGCCCGTTCGGCCTTTGGCGCGCGTTCAACGCGCAGCGAGCCGCCGCCGGCACTCGACTTTTCATCCTGGAAGAGGATCGCGTTGGCACCCTCTTCAGCCGTCGGTGGGGTCGCCTTCGGCGCCTCACGCTTCGGCTTCGAGGCTTCGCGGGACCTCTTCTCGGACTTGTCGGAATCTGTCATCCGGTCTCCTAGCGCTCCCGGAGCGCACTGATGAAGCTGTCAACGGCTACGTCGAGCTCCTCCTTGGTAAAGCGCTCGCCTTCGGACTTCTGTGGCAGCTCAACCTTGTCGAAATCGATGTCGAAGTCCTCCAGCGTCAACTGTTCGATGTGCTCGATATCCTCCGCAGTCGCGGCGCGCCGGCTCGGCGCTGGCCGTTCGGCAATGGGCGCTTCGGTGGGCGGCATTGGCGCGACAGCAGCCGGGACCGGTCGCGCCGCGGCATGCGCGGGCGTCGCGCGCCCGGGCGGCGGCAGGAGCCGCCGCTTGAAGAACGGATCCTCGAAGTAGCGGTTTTTCCACGCAAGAATCGGCCGTGATCCCTCGTAAAGGAGAAGCTCACGGTCGCGGCTGATTTCCTTCACTTCCTGTGGCAACAGCAGCGGCCGCCGCTGCTCGCTCACGCTGATGTTGCCGCGGCTCGTCCCCTTCATCGCGAACAGCATCGTTCGCGGCCGTGACAGGTTCTTGACGCGTACCGTCGTGTACCCGAGCTCCTGGGAGATTTCACTCGCCTCGGCGTAGTCCTTTGGCGCGTACAGCACGCGCGCCGCCAGGCTCTTCATCATCGTGTCGGCGGCATTCGGTCCATAGACCTCGCGCAGCTGCGAGTACGCCTGGATCACGAGCAAGACGCGCACGTTGTAGCCCGGCAGGTAGGAGATTGCATGCGCGAGGATCGGGATCTTGCCGGGAGCGGTCGTCTCATCGAGCAGGCACAGGAGCTGATGCTTCAGTGCCGGGTTGTGCTCCGGCAGCTCGCGCGTCTGCATCGCGATCGCGAGTTCAATGAAGAGGTTCAGGAGCGGCCGCAGGAGCGGCAGATCGCCCGGCTGGATGCCGATGTAGATCGAGATTGGACGCTTGCGAAGGTCGCGGAAGTCGAAATCGTTCCTTGAGGTCGCCGCGTCAATGAGGGGATTTGCCCAAAGGTCGAGCCGGCTCGTGAACGTCTTGCGGATGGACGAGGCCGTGACGGGCGCCAGATCCATGATGTCCGAGATCGCGCGCACGCATTGGGGCGACAGCGGAAACTTCCCGCTCTGCCGGCCGCCGATGACGCGCTTCCAGTGCGCGCTGAAGCCTTCCGCGTCGCTCGCCATGCCCTGGCGCAGTACTTCACCCAGCGTCGCTGGCAGCGATGGCGTCTCGAACACGTAGAGCGCCATGCCCAGGAACAGCCCGCGGCCACCGGCGGTCCAGAACGGGTCCGTGCCGGGCACCTCGGGAAACAGGATCGCCCCGATACGCTGCACGTCGGCAATCCGCAGATTTGGATCCGCCGAGACATAGGACAGGGGATTCGAGCAGGCGGTATTGCCGGCGGGATCGAGCGGATTGAAGAGATGGCACGCCTGACCCATCTGGGCGCGCCAGCCTGCCGTCAGCCGCCAGTTTTCGAGTTTCACGTCCTGGCAGATGAGCGAGCCTTCCCACAGCAGCGCATTCGGCACGACGATCGCCGTGCCCTTGTCAGCGCGCGGCGGCGCCGAGACGATCGCGCCCTGCTGGCCGCCCAGGATCAGATACCGCCGCCCGAAGCGGCCCAGGAAGATCCCCTGCCGGGCGAAGAGCCCCGCGCGTGCGATTTCACGCCGGGTCGCGAGGCGGGCATTGCCGTGCAGCGAACGCGCCGGCGGCAGGAGCACAATGAGCGCAACGGTGCCGACCAGCGCGGTCGCCACCGCCGAGGACACCGCCAGGCGTTGCCGCAAGTCCTCCCGATGCCCGTAGAAATAGGCGTAGCGGACGATCGTGAGCGGACTCGCCTCGCGCGGATCGGCCCGCAGCCACCAGAGGAACAGATACCCCGCGAGGTATTGCGCGAGAATGAGCCCGACCACCGTGCCGAGCACGATCCTCCCCGCGAGTCCCAACCGTGAGCGCCTAACTGGCCGCTGCCAGGGTGCGACGCCTGCGCGCAGGGTCATACCACACCTCTTTGATGCAGCGCTCGCGGTGCTCGACGCCGAACTGAACGACGACGTCGATCAGCAGGTACAGCAGAGTCTTGATCTCCTCGCGCGCGAGTTCCTGGCCCGCGCGGCGTTGTTTGACGAGCAGCACCAGCTGCTCGAATGCGAGCTCGGCACTCGCCGCATGAATGCTCGTGATCGAGCCCGGATGGCCGCTGTTCACATTACGGAGATAGTCGAAGGCCTCCTCGCCGCGCAG
>JBFWSI010000732.1:0-2506 GCA_050248455.1 Gammaproteobacteria bacterium
CGCTCATCGAGCGGTCTCCAGGAAAAGGGCGGCCAGTCGATCGGCGAGTCGATCGCCGTCGAACTGCTCCCGGGCGGTGCGTCGCGCCGCCGCCGCCATCTGTGCCATCAGCCCGCCGTCGTGGTACCCCCGGGCGAGCGCCTGTGCCAGCGCGGGCGCGTTCTCGGCGGCCACGAGGAGCCCGTTCGACTCGTGCCGCACGACTTCCGGGATGCCCGACACGTCGGTCGTCACCACGGGAGTCCCGCACGCCATGGCTTCCATCAGCACGTTCGGAATGCCGTCGCGGTCGCCGTTCTCGAGCACTCGGCAAGGAAGGCAGAACACGTGCGCGCGGTGATACTCGTCGAACAGGCGAGCCTGGTTCTGCGGGCCGATGATCGCGACGTGGTCGGCGAGGTCGCGCGCCGTGATGAGACTGCGGATATCGGTCGCGTGGTCGCCGTCATTGCCAATGATCGCCACCTCGATCGGAATGTCTTGCGCGCGCAGCAAGGCCGCGGCTTCGATCAGGATGTCGAACCCCTTCTTGCGAACCAGCCGGCCGACACTCAGGATTCGGTATCGCTCCGGCGACTTGTCGGAAGGGGCACGGCTGGCGAGCAGCCGACTGAACTCGGCGTTCAGGCCGTGATACAGGCAGTGCACGGTCGCCGTTGGGGCGACGCCGCACAGCACGCGCTGGTTCGCCCCCGTGCAGGTGACGGCGAAGCGAGCCGCTTCGAGCTTGCGGCGCAGCACACCTTCCGCGTTCGAGGAATCGGCGTAGATATCCTTGGCGTGGCCGGTGAACGAAAACGGGAGGCCAGTCATGCTCGAGGCGAACCAGGCCACCGTCGTCGCGCCGTGCGCGTAGTGCGCGTGCAGATGACGGACGGTCGGCGTCGTCTGCAGTCGGTCGACCAGTTCCACGGCGTGCAGCAACTCGCGGACGAAGGCGAGCTTGGCGCGACCCGATGAACGCCACGAGCGATACAGCTCCACACACATCATCGTCAGCGCTCGGGCCAGGCCAACCGGATGGCGAAGCAATACGCGAACGAGCGCGCCGAAGAAGAGCGGCAGGTGGGAGCGCAGCCACGATCCGAGGGGCGCCGACGAGATCGACGCCGTAGGCGCCAAAAACTCCGGCGTGGCTCGAATGAGGCCGACGACCTCATGACGCGGCAGGAGGTCGCTCGCCTCGGCCGGCTTGGTGGCGAAAAGCCGCAACGGGATGCCGAGCCGTTCGAGGCGGTAGATTTCGCTGAGGATGAACGGCTCCGACGCCCGCGGATACGCCTTGAGGACGTACGCCAGCCACGGCCCATCCGACGCATGTCCCTCCCGCGAGGCGCGCCTCGGTCGTCCCGTCCGTTCCGGCCGTCTGGACCTTCGCGCGTCAGTCATACGCCGCATCCAATGTCTCGACGAATCGTCCCGCGCACACCGCGACGTCGTATCGACGTTCGACCGCCTGCCGGCCCCGTCTCGCGATGGCCCGCGCGAGGTCCGCGCGCTGCGCCACGGTCTCGATGGCAGACGCCAGGTCGCCGGTGTTACCGGCGGCGACGAGCAGGCCTGTCTCGCCGTCGACGATCGCCGACGCGATCGCCCCGACGCGGCTGGCCACCACCGGTCGCTCGGACGCCAGCGCTTCGAGGACGACGTTGGGCAGGCCGTCCCGGTCCCCGGCTTCGTCGACCACCGACGGAACCGCCACGAGGTGTGCGCCGGCGTAGAGCGCCGGCAGGTCGACGTGGCTGGCGCTGCCATGCCACGTGATGCGAGGACGAATGCCGAGCAGGTCTGCCAGTGAGCGAAGCGCTGGACCGTCGGGGCCGTCGCCCACGATGCGCAGCGTCCACGGCACGCGGACCCTGGCGATTGCCTCGAGCAGGACGTTGAATCCCTTTTTCGGAACCAGGCGACCGACGGCGAGGACGCGCAACTCACCGTCCGCCGGCAGCGGCGACGGTGCGAAGCGCGTCAGGTTGACGCCGTGAGGAATCAACGCCGGAGTGACACCGAGTCTGGCCATCTCCGCGTGCGCGTCCGTGTTGCAGACGACGACACAGCGGGCGCGAGTCGCTCGACGACTCAGCTCGGACTGCGGTACCGCGCGGGCGTCCCGGGCGTGCACGGAGAAGCCGTAGGGCACTCGCAAGTGCCCGGCGACGCACGCGGCCACCGCCGTCGGATGGTGCGCGAAGTAGCCGTGAATGGCGCGCGGCCGCCGCGTTCCCAACTGCGCCACGATCTCGCGTGCCTGATCGGCCGCGCTGCCGCCTCTCAGCACGCGTACACGAGGCGAGAGGCTCGCTGCATCAGGATGCGGCACAAGACCGTCGCCGGGCTTGGTGGCGAACGCCGTCATCAGCAGCCCGGCTCTCTCCATGGCCGTCAGCTCGGGCAGGACGAACGTCTCCGAGCGGCGGGGGAACCCGCTGAGAACCACGACCACCGCTCGATCGCCGCCGCCCAACCGATCAATGGACATGGACACCGCTCCCCGAGGCACGCGGGT
>JBFWSI010000733.1:0-2505 GCA_050248455.1 Gammaproteobacteria bacterium
TGGAAGCTCGACAGCTCGAGCACATAGGCGTCGGGCGGCGGCGGCTCGAGGAGGTCGAGCGCGGGCGTGCCGAGATTGGCGCCGGCGCGCACGCGCCGGCTGGCCGTTTCGAGGATACGCGAGACCAGCATCGTCACCGTGCTCTTGCCGTTCGAACCCGTGACGGCCGCGATCGGCGCGCGTGCATGCCAGGCGAAGATTTCGATGTCGCCGACGAGATCCGCACCGCGCGCGCGGGCCGCGGCCAGCGCCGGCTCGTCCAGCGGCACGCCCGGACTGACGGCGACGTGCGGATAGTCGTCGAGGCTGTGCGCATCGAGCCCGCCGCAGCGAAGCTCGACGCCGAGCGCCTTCGCTTCTGCGAGGTTCGGCGGCGTCGTGCGCGTGTCGAAGGCGGCGACGCGCGCTCCGCGCGCGGCGAGGAAGCGGGCGCAGGACAGGCCCGTCGCGCCGAGTCCGAGCACGGCCCAGCGCTCGCCGGTGATCGCGGCGGGACGGCGCAGGGCGGCGGTCGGGGTATTCATCAGCGCAGCTTCAGGGTCGCGAGACCCGCGAGCACGAGCACGACGGTGATGATCCAGAAGCGCACGATGACGCGCGGTTCCGGCCAGCCCTTCAGCTCGAAATGGTGATGCAGCGGCGCCATGCGGAAGATGCGCCGGCCCGTCAGCTTGAAGGAGCCGACCTGCAGGATCACCGACACCGTCTCGACGACGAAGACGCCGCCCATCAGGAACAGCACCAGCTCCTGGCGCACGATGACGGCGACCACGCCGAGCGCTGCGCCCAGCGCAAGCGCGCCGATGTCGCCCATGAAGACCTGCGCGGGATAGGTGTTGAACCACAGGAAGCCGAGGCCCGCGCCGACCATCGCGCCGCAGAACACGCTGATCTCGCCCGCGCCGGCGACGTAGGGTACGGCGAGATAGCGCGCGAAGTTGACGTTGCCGCTGACGTAGGCAAAAACCACGAGCGCGCCGGCGACGAGCACCGTCGGCAGGATCGCGAGGCCGTCGAGGCCGTCGGTGAGGTTCACCGCGTTGCTGCTGCCGACGATCACGAAGTAGCTGAACACGATGTAGAACACGCCCATGTCCAGCGCGATGTCCTTGAAGAAAGGCACGATCAGCTGCGTCTCCACCGGCGAATGCGCGGTGAGGTACAGGAAGAGCGCCGCAGTCAGCGCTGCGATCGACTGGCACGCGTACTTGTAGCGCGCCGCCAGCCCCTTCGAATTCTTGCGCGAGAGCTTGAGGTAGTCGTCGACCCAGCCGATCACGCCGAAGGCGAGCGTCGTCAGCAGCGCGACCCACAGGAAGCGGTTGCCGAGATCGCCCCACAGGAGCGCGCTGACGACGATCGAGAGCAGGATCAGCGCGCCGCCCATCGTCGGCGTGCCGGCCTTCGTCAGGTGCGACTGCGGACCATCGTCGCGCACGGTCTGGCCGATCTGGCGCATGGTCAGACGCTTGATCATGTGCGGCCCGATCATCAACGCGATGAACAGTGCCGTCAGGGCGCCAAGGATCGTGCGGAAGGTCAGGTACTGGAAGACCCGGAAGCCCGAATTGAATTGCGCGAGCAGCTCGGCCAGCTCCATCAACATGAGGCTCGCCCTCCGCCGGCCTGCACGAGACCGTCGACGATGCGATCGAGCTGCATGTAGCGCGAGCCCTTGACGAGCAGGGTCGCGGCGGCGCCGTCCAGCGCCGTGAGCGCGACGAGAGCCGCGGCCGCGTCGGCGTACCAGCTGGCGCCCGCGCCGAAGGCGTCGACCGCGAGCTTCGCCTGCGGCCCGACGCCAAAGAGCCTGTCGATGCCCGCGCGGCGCGCGCGCTCGCCGACTTCGCGGTGTGCCGCCGCCGCCGTCGGTCCCAGTTCGCCCATGTCGCCGAACACGAGCCAGCGCTCGCGCGGCTGGCGCGCGAGCAGCGCAATCGCCGCCGCCAGCGAGGCCGGGTTCGCATTGTAGGAGTCGTCGATCACGCGCATGCCGCCGCGCGAGGTCCTGGGCACGAGACGGCCCTTGACGCGTGCCGCCTGCGCCAGGCCGCGCGCGATGTCGGCAGCGGGCACGCCGACGGCGTGCGCCGCGGCCGCGGCGGCGAGCGCGTTCTTCACGTTGTGATCGCCGTCGAACGGCAGCGCGACCGCCTGCCGCGCGTCACCGACGTGCAGCACGAAGCGCGTGCCGGCACCGAGCTCACCGGCGACGACGTCGCTCGCCGTGACGTCTGCGCCGGATGCGTAGCCGAAGGTGACGACGCGCACATTCCCCGCCGCTGCCCGCCACTGCGCGACCCAGGCTTCGTCGGCGTTGACGACGGCGACGCCGTCGGCTGGCAGGCGCGAATAGATGCGGCCCTTCGCGTCCGCGACGCCCTGGACGTCGCCGAAGCCTTCGAGATGCGCGGGCGCGACCATCGTCACCAGCGCCACCGTCGGCTCGGCGACGGCGACGAGCTCGGCGATGTCGTGGGGGCGATTCGCCCCCATCTCGATCAC
>JBFWSI010000734.1:0-2504 GCA_050248455.1 Gammaproteobacteria bacterium
CCGCCTCGTGCAGGCGCGCGAGGATGTCGTCCATCGAATCGCGGATGGTACCGGACACCGTGCAGTTGATCGTCGAGGCGGCCCCGCGCCAGTCCTCGGCGCCCGCGTTGGCGAGGATGCGGCCGGCCGGGATCGCGCCGTTACGCAGTGCCCACAGGAAGCGCGCTTCCCAGTGCTCGACGAGCGCGGGCGAGGCTTCCTGCGCCGCGAGCGAACGCGCGACGCGCCGCAGGCTGTCGTCCGGCGTCGCGTCCAGCGGCTTGCCGCCGGCGTCGCTCAGGCGGTACTTGCGAGCCCAGATGTCCTGGGACGCGGGTTGCAGCGGCAGAGTCGGCAGGCTCTCCAGCGAAATACGTTCGGCTTCGGTCATCGGTCTCTGCGTCTGAACGGAATGCATGTGTCGCCCACCAGCCTACGCCCTCTCCGACGGCGCACGGGTCGGAGAAAGTCGCGGCGCTTCAAATCGCGCGCGAGTAGCGCGGCTGGCTGTCGTGCTGGCGCAGGTAGCGGTCGAACACCATGCAGATGTTCCGCAGCAGCAGCATGCCCGCTTTCCCGACCCGCACGCGCGCCTCGTCGACGTCGACCAGCCCATCCGCCTGCATCTCCCCGAGCCGCGTGAGCTCGTCGGCGAAGTAGTCGCCGAAGGCGATGCCCCAGCGGTGCTCGACGTCCGCGCGGTCGACCGTCCCCTGGCAGGCCAGCGCCATGATGACCTCGCGCCGCAGGCGATCATCGTCGGACAGCGCGTAGCCGCGCGTGATCGGGAGCTCGCCGGCATCGACGCGGGCCTGGTAGTCGTCGATTTCCTTCGAGTTCTGCACGAAGCAGTCATCGAAGGAGCTGATTGCGCTCATGCCGAGACCGACGAGATCGCATTCCGCGTGCGTCGAATAGCCCTGGAAGTTCCGGTGCAGCGTGCCGTCGCGCCGAGCCCGCGCGAGCTCGTCGTCCGGCAGCGCGAAATGATCCATGCCGATGTAGTCGTAGCCGGCATCGCCGAGGCGCGCGATCGCCGAGCCCAGCAGCGCGAGCTTCTGATCGGGGGAAGGCAGCAGCGAGGCGTCGATCTGGCGCTGTGGCTTGAACAGGTGCGGCAGGTGCGCATAGTTGAACAACGACAGCCGGTTCGGCCGCAGCGCGATGACCTTGTCGACGGTGCGCGCGAAGCTCTCGAGGTTCTGCAGCGGCAGGCCGTAGATCAGGTCGAAGCTGATCGACTCATAGGCCGCCGCGCGCGCGGCCGCGACCACGGCCACGATCTGCGACTCGCTCTGCACGCGATTGACGGCGACCTGCACGCGCGAGTCGAAGTCCTGAATGCCGAGGCTCAGGCGATTGAAGCCGAGCTCACGCAGCGCGGCGATGGTCTCCGGCGACACGGTGCGCGGATCGACCTCGATCGAGGTCTCGCAGTCCGCGGTGAAACCGAACTCGCCGCGCAGCGCCGTCACGAGCTCGGTGAGCTGCGCCACCGACAGGAAGGTCGGCGTGCCGCCGCCGAGGTGCAGCTGGCGCACTTCGCGATCGCGGCCGCCGTGCAGCGCCGCGCGCCGCGGGATTTCCTTCAGCAGGCGCACGAGGTAGTCGGCGCCGCGCGCGCGGTTGTTGGTGATGACCTTGGTGCACGCACAGTAGAAGCACACCTTCGCGCAGAACGGCACGTGCACGTACAGCGACAGCGGCCCGCCGGCGGCGCGTCCGGCGATCACGGAGCGCTGTGCGGCGAGCTCGCGCGCACCGAAGGCCGGCGTGAACTGCACGGCCGTCGGATAGGAGGTGTAGCGCGGACCGGCGACGTCGTACTTCTTGATGAGTTCCGGAGAGAAGCCGATGCTCATGACAACGGGCCTTGTCCTCTTTGAGATAGCGGGCAGGGTCGCCCCATGCTGCCCCGGCAACCTTGATGTGGATCAATCGGTGCGCGGCTGGGGCGCGAAGCCGGGCGGCAGGCTCTTCACGTGGAGCTCGCGCTGGGGGAAGGGTATCTCGATACCGGCCGCAGCGAAAACCTCATAGATTCGGGTGTTGATGTCGTGCGTGATTTCGCCGCGATCGCCCAGCTCGCGCGCGTGCACCTGCAGCTCGAAATTCAGCGCGTTGTCGCCGAAGCCGACGAAGCTCGCCGTCGGCGCGGGCTCCTTCAGCGCTTTCGGATGCGCGCGCGCGACGTCGAGCAGCAGCGCGCGCACGCGGGCGATGTCCGCGCCGTGGGCGACACCGATCTGGAACAGCACGCGCGTGACCTGGTCGGTCAGCGTCCAGTTCACGAAGCGCTCGGTGATGAAATTCTTGTTCGGCACGATGATCTCGCGGTTGTCGGCGTCCGAGATCGTCGTCGCGCGGATCTGGATGCGGCTGACGCGCCCGGACAGATCGCCCATCGTCACCACGTCGCCGACGCGTATCGGTCGCTCGAACAGCAGGATCAGGCCCGAGACGAAGTTCGCGAAGATCTCCTGCAGGCCGAAGCCGAGACCCACCGTCAGCGCGGCCGCCATCCA
>JBFWSI010000735.1:0-2504 GCA_050248455.1 Gammaproteobacteria bacterium
TCATGCGCCGGCCTGCGCGCGATGGCCGACGGTGAGCGCGAGGAAGGTCTGCTCGAGCGCGCTGTCGGCGACGCGCAGTTCGAGCAGGCCCAGATTTTCCTTGGTCACGGCGGCTGCGACGTGCTCGGCCGCGGCCGGCGTCGCGACGCGCAGCAGCCACGCGCCGTCGTCGGCCGGCTGCACCTGCTGCACGCCGGGTATCGCTTGCAGGCGCCCGAGCTGCGTCGCGGCGCGCAGGCGCAGGCGCAGCCAGCAGGCGTCGCCGGCCAGCGGGCCTTCGTGCACGAGCCGGCCTTCGTGCAGCACCGCGACGCGCGTGCAGATCTGCTGGACTTCGGCGAGGAGATGCGTCGAGAGGATCACCGCGTGCTCGCGCGCGAGGGCGGCGACGAGCAGGCGCACGTCGCGGATCTGCACGGGATCGAGGCCGACGGTCGGCTCGTCGAGCACCAGCAGCGCCGGCTCGTGGACGATCGCCTGCGCGAGGCCGACGCGCTGCTGGTAGCCCTTGGACAGGTTGCGGATCAGCCGCTGGCCGACGTCGGCGAGCCCGCAGCGCGCCTTCGCGCGGCCGACGGCCGCCTCGACCTCGCGCACTTCGCGCAGACGCGCGCAGAGCGCGAGGTATTCGTCGACGCGGGCGTCGGGGAACAGCGGCGGCACGTCCGGCAGGTAGCCGAGCAGGCGCTTCGCGGCGAGCGGGGTGCGCGCGAGATCGTGACCGCCGATCGCGACGGTGCCCGCATGCGGCGCGAGCACGCCGGTCAGGATCTTCAGCGTCGTCGACTTGCCGGCCCCGTTCAGCCCGAGCAGGCCCAGGCAGTCGCCGCGCGCGAGCGCGAGATCGAGCCCGACCAGCGCGGCACGCGGTCCGTAGCGCCGCGTGAGCCCACGGGCGACCAGCAAGCAGTCCTCGGTCATGCGCGCGGTATTATTCGCAAGGCGTCGCAGGCTGCCAAGGCAAGCGCATTCATTCCGGCATGATCACCTATCTCGGCATCGACACCGGTGGCACTTTCACCGACTTCGTCGCGCTCGACGGGCGGGGCCTGCGCGTGCACAAGGAGCTGTCGACGCCGGAGGCGCCCGAACGCGCGATCCTCGCCGGCATCGCGGCGCTCGGCCTCCAGCCCGATCGCGCCGGCGCGCCGCTCGTCATCGTGCACGGTTCGACGGTCGCGACCAATGCCGTGCTCGAAGGCAAGGGCGCGCGCACGGCCTTCGTCACCAACCGCGGCTTCGCCGATCTGCTGACGATCGGTCGCCAGGCGCGGGCCGAGCTCTACGAGCTGCAGCCGGTCTCGACGCCGCCGCCGGTGCCGGCCGAGCTGTGCCTCGAAACCGGCGGGCGGCTGGACGCGCGCGGCGAGATCCTCGATCCGCTGACCGAGGCCGATCTCGAGGCGCTGCTCGCGCAGTTGCGGACGCTGGCGCCGGCCGCGGTGGCCGTGACCCTGCTCTTCTCCTTTCTCGATCCTGCCCACGAGCGCCGCATCGCCGCGCGGCTGGCGGCCGCGCTGCCGGAGGTGTTCGTCTGCTGCTCGGCCGAGGTGCTGCCCGAGATCCGCGAGTTCGAGCGCGGCATCGCGACCTGGCTGAACGCCTACGTCGGGCCGCTGATGCAGGGCTATCTGGCGCGCCTCGAGCGCGCGGTCGCGCCGGCACGCCTGTCCGTGATGCAGAGCGCCGGCCTCGCCTGCGCGCCCGGCTGGGCCGGGCGCCACGCCGTGAACCTGCTGCTGTCCGGCCCGGCCGGCGGTGTCCAGGGCGCGCGCCGGATCGCGGACGAGCTCGGCTGTAAGCGAGTCCTCACCTTCGATATGGGTGGCACGTCCACGGATGTCGCTTTCGTTGACGGCGAGCCCGTCCTGACTGCTGAGGGCCGCGTGGGGCCGTGGCCGGTCGGGGTCGGCATGATCGATCTCCACACCATCGGCGCCGGCGGTGGCTCGCTCGCCCGCCTCGACGAGGGCGGCCTGCTGCGCGTCGGCCCCGAGTCCGCCGGCGCGCGGCCGGGGCCGGCCTGCTACGGCCTAGGCGGCCGCCTGCCGACCGTCACCGACGCGCAGCTGCTGCTCGGGCGCTTGCCCGCGAGCGCGCGGCTCGCCGGCCGGATGGGGCTCGACGCCGGCGCCGCGGCGCGCGCCTATGCGCCGCTCGCCGCGGCCCTCGGCATCCCGGTCGAGGCCGTCGCGCAGGGCGTCGTCGACCTCGCCAACGAGCACATGCATCAGGCGCTGCGCGTGATGTCGGTCGCCCGTGGGCGCGATCC
Organism: Gammaproteobacteria bacterium; assembly: GCA_050248455.1. GTDB lineage: Bacteria > Pseudomonadota > Gammaproteobacteria. The sequence goes on from JBFWSI010000735.1 coordinate 2,273, forward strand.
GCGCGCAGCGATTCTGCTGTCCTTCGGCGGCGCCGGCGGCCTGCACGTCTGCGAGCTTGCCGAGGGTCTCGGTATGCGCGAGGCCCTGGTGCCCGCCGCGGCCGGGGTGCTGTCGGCGCTCGGCATGCTCGCGGTCGGTCCCGGTCGCCAGTGCGTCGCGAGCCTGCGCGTCCGCCTGGATCGAATCACGGCGAGCACGCTCGCCGCGCGCCATGCGGCGCTCGAGGCCGCG
>JBFWSI010000736.1:0-2501 GCA_050248455.1 Gammaproteobacteria bacterium
GATCAGACCAACGATCTCGAAGTCGCGGCGACCAGGGACGGCAAGCTGCTCGCGATGCGCAATCGCGGCATCGCGAACAACGGCACCGGCCAGACCGGCGTCTACTGGGGCTTCGTGATGCCCTTTCTCGGCCAGGTCGAGATGCCGAACGTCTACACCTGGGAGAAGGGCGACCTCAAGCTGCGCGTCGCGACGACCAACAAGGCCTGCCTCACGCCCTCGCGCGCCTTCGGCCATTTTCCGACGCGTTTCGCCCTCGAGCGCTCGATCGACATGGTCGCGCGCCGCTGCGGGCTCGAGCCCGCCGAGGTCCGTCGCCGCAACATGGTGCCGAAACTGCCCTACACGACGATCACCGGCGAGTACTACGACAGCGGCGATTTCCTGAAGGTGTGGGACAACCTGATGCGCCAGATCGATCTCCCGGCCTTCCGCCGCGAGCAGGCGGCGGCGCGCGCGCAGGGGCGCTATGTCGGCATCGGTTTCTCCTGCGGTGCCGAGCTCTCCGGCGTCGCTTCCGAGCTGCTGGTGCCGATGGAGAACCAGCCGGGCTACGGCGCGGCGACGGTGCGCGTCGATCCGCGCGGCAAGGTGCTGATCTTCGGCGGCGACGCGCCGGGCGGGCAGGGCCACGAGACGACGGTCGCGCAGGTCGTCGCATCGATCTTCGGCATCGATCCCTCGGACACGCTGGTGACGACCGGCGACACGGGCTCGACGCCGTTCGGCGCCGGGACCATCGGCGCCCGCGCGGGCTCCTACTTCGTCAGCGCCGTGCACAAGGCCTGCGCCGAGCTGAAGGAGAAGATCACGCACGTGCTGGCTCACGATCTCGGCGTGCGTGCGACGGCGGAGGAATTCGCGTTCACCAACGGCGAGGTCATCTACCTGCGCGATCCGAGCAAGCGCAAGACCTTCCGCGAGGTCGTCGAGCGCATCATCATGTTCCCGGTGAACCTGCCCGAAGGCGAGGTCGGCGGGCTGGAGTCGACCGCGTTCTTCGAAGCCGCGAAGCCGATGATCTGCTTCAACGCCGATTTCTGCATCGTCGAGGTCACGCCTGCGACGGGCGAGTTCACGATCAAGCGCTGGGCGACGTCCGAGGACGTCGGCAACGTGATCAACCAGAACATCGTCGACGGCCAGATGCACGGTGCGATCGTGCAGGGGCTGTCGAACGCGATCTTCGAGGAGTTCATCTACACCGACGAAGGCCAGCAGCTGACGGCGGACTTCGAGCACTACAAGCTCGCGACCGCCGCCGACGTGCCGGACATCGAGCTGTCCTATGCGTCGACACCGTGTCCGCACACGCCGCTCGGCACGCGCGGCATCGGCGAAGGCCGGCCGAGTTCGGTGCCGGGCGCGCTGTGCAATGCGATCTGCGATGCGCTGAGTCCCTTCGGCGTCGAAATCACCGAGCTGCCGCTGCGGCCGGGCACGCTGTGGACGAAGATCCGCGACGCGCAGGCGAAGCAGCGCTGAGGAAACCCGCCTTTGGAACTGAAAGACGAAATCCGCATCAACGCGCCGCGCGCCCAGGTCTACGCCGCACTGAACGATCCCGAGGTGCTGCGCCAGGCGATTCCGGGCTGCGAAAGCCTGCAGAAGAACTCCGATACCGAATTCGAAGCGACCGTGACCTCCAAGGTCGGACCCCTGACGGCGAAGCTGAAAGGCGCCGTGACGCTGAGCGACCTGGATCCGCCGACGGGCTACACGCTGGCCGGCGAAGGCAAGGGCGGCCCGGCCGGCTTCGCGAAGGTGAAGGCGCGCGTCGCGCTCGATGACGAAGGCGCGTCGACGCTGCTGCGCTACGACGTCAAGGCCGAGGTCGGCGGCAAGCTCGGCCAGCTCGGCGGCGCGATCATCGATCGCACCGCACGCAAGCTCGCCGGCGAATTCTTCCAGCAGTTCGAGACGCTGGTCAGCGTGCCGGCGCCGGCCGAGGAAGCAGCCGGCGCGCCCGCCGCGATGCCGGCCCCGGCGCAGCGCGCGAGCACCACGTCGACCGCTGCCGTCTGGTATTTCATCGCCGCCGTCGTGCTCGCGCTCGCCGCGTGGATCCTGCTCACCTGAACCTGCGCACTTGAAGCTCGACCTGCATACGCACAGCGCGGCCTCGGACGGCGTGCTGGCGCCGGCCGCGCTGCTCGCACGAGCGGTCGCGGCCGGCGTCGAGCTCTTCAGCATCACCGATCACGATTCGCTCGCGGCCTACGACGCGCTCGACGTCGCATCGCTCGGCCGCATGCGCCTGGTGCCCGGCATCGAACTGACGGCGCAGTGGCGCGGGCAGGTCGTGCACGTGCTCGGCTACGGCTTCGATGCCGCCGGCGGTGCGCTACGCGCGGGGGTCGCTGCCCAACGCCGCCGGCGCGAGGAGCGCGCGGTGGCGCTCGGCGAGCGGCTGGCGCACAAAGGCATCGAGAACACCTTCGAGGCCGCGCGGGCACTGGCCGGCGACGGCAGCATCGGCCGACCGCATTTCGCGCGCCACC